>JBDLVJ010000344.1:0-2534 GCA_039804875.1 Pseudomonadota bacterium
CCAACCTCAAAGACCACATGCCCGATGACGGCTTGTTGGTGGACTTCATCCCGCACATCGCGACCACGCCTGAGCTGCAGCAAAAGCTGCTGGTGACGAACCCCATGAAGCTTTATTGGCCCGAGGAGGTCTGACATGGCACTCGACAAACCGTACCAGGACGTGCCCGGCACCATCATTTTCGATGCCGAGCAAAGTCGCAAGGGCTACTGGCTCAACCAGTTCTGCATGTCGCTGATGAAGGCCGAGAACCGCGAGCGCTTCAAGGCCGACGAGCGCGCCTACCTCGACGAGTGGGCGATGACCGAGGAGCAGAAACAGGCCGTGCTCGCGCGCGACCTCAACTGGTGCATGCGCACCGGCGGCAACATCTACTTCCTGGCCAAGATCGGCGCGACCGACGGCAAGAGCTTCCAGCAGATGGCCGGCTCGATGACCGGCATGACCGAGGAAGAGTACCGCAACATGATGCTCAACGGTGGCCGCAGCGCCGAGGGCAACCGCCACCTGGGCGAGGACGGCGATGCCCAGCCCCAGCATCAGCCGCAAGGCAAGGCTCACGAGCCGCAGCAAGCTGCGGCAGGCAAGAAAGGCTGAAACGACATGGCACGCATCACCGCATCCGTCTACACCTCGCATGTGCCGGCCATCGGCGCCGCGATCGACCTCGGCAAGACCCAGGAGGACTACTGGAAGCCGCTGTTCGCGGGCTACGACTTCTCCAAGCAGTGGATGAAGGACAACAAGCCCGACGTGATCTTCCTGGTCTACAACGACCACGCGACCGCCTTCAGCCTGGACCTGATCCCGACCTTCGCGATCGGCACCGCCGCCGAATACCAGCCGGCCGACGAGGGCTGGGGCCCGCGCCCGGTGCCCAAGGTCATCGGCCACCCCGAGCTGGCTTCGCACATCGCGCAGAGCGTGATTCAGCAGGATTTCGACCTGACCATCGTCAACAAGATGGAGGTCGATCACGGCCTGACCGTGCCGCTGTCGCTGATGTGCGGCCAGCCCGACGCCTGGCCCTGCCCGGTGATCCCGTTCGCGGTCAACGTGGTGCAGTACCCGGTGCCCAGCGGCCAGCGCTGCTACAACCTCGGCAAGGCGATCCGCAAGGCGGTCGAGTCCTTCGACCAGGACCTCAACGTCCATATCTGGGGCACCGGCGGCATGAGCCACCAGCTGCAGGGCGCGCGCGCCGGCCTGATCAACCGCGAGTGGGACAACGCCTGGCTCGACCAGCTGATCAATGACCCGGAAGCCGCCGCCGCCACGCCGCATATCGACTATGTGCGCGAGGCCGGCTCCGAGGGCATCGAGCTGGTGATGTGGCTGATCGCGCGCGGCGCGATGGCCGATGTCGCCGGCGGTCCGGCGCCGAAGCTGGCGCACCGCTTCTACCATGTGCCGGCATCGAACACCGCCGTCGGCCACGTGATCCTGGAAAACGTTTAAGCCCCTGGCGGGACAGACCGCAGCGCGCAGCGCCAGCTCTGTCCCCCACTGATCAAAGGAGTCAAACCATGACCATCAAAGTCGCGCTCGCCGGTGCCGGCGCCTTCGGCATCAAGCACCTGGACGGCATCAAGAACATTCCCGACGTGGAAGTGATCTCCGTCATTGGCCGTGACCTGGCCAAGACCCAGGAAGTGGCTGACAAGTACGGCATCCGGCATGTGACCGACGACCTCGACGAGGCCCTGAAGATCCAGGAACTCGACGCCGTCATCCTCTGCACCCCGACGCAGATGCACGCCTCGCAGTCGATCGCCTGCCTGCAGGCCGGCAAGCATGTGCAAGTCGAGATCCCGCTCTGCGACGAGCTCAAGGCCGGCCTGGAAGTCGCCCGCCTGGCCAACGAGACCGGCAAGGTGGCCATGGTCGGCCATACCCGCCGCTTCAACCCCAGCCACCAGTATGTGCACAACAAGGTGCAGGCCGGCGAGTTCAACATCCAGCAGATGGATGTGCAGACCTACTTCTTCCGCCGCACCAACACCAACGCGCTGGGTCAGGCACGCAGCTGGACCGACCACCTGCTGTGGCACCATGCCGCGCACACCGTCGACCTGTTCGCCTACCAGGCCAACAGCCCGATCGTGAAGGCCAACGCGGTGCAGGGCCCGATCCACCCGGTGCTGGGCATCGCGATGGACATGAGCATCCAGCTCCAGGCCGCCAACGGCGCGATCTGCACCCTGAGCCTGTCGTTCAACAACGACGGCCCGCTCGGCACCTACTTCCGTTACATCGGCGACAGCGCGACCTACATCGCGCGCTACGATGACCTGTTCACCGGCAAGGAAGAGCAGATCGACGTCTCGAAGGTGGCGGTGTCGATGAACGGCATCGAACTGCAGGACCGCGAGTTCTTCGCCGCCATCCGCGAAGGCCGCGAGCCGAACTCGAGCGTGCAGAAGGTGCTGCCCTGCTACCAGGTGCTGCACGACCTGGAGCAGCAGCTCCAGGCCTGAGGCCGGATCCACGGGCAGCGGCGCCGCGTGTGTCGCTGCCCTGACTGTTTTTTCGTT
>JBDLVJ010000345.1:0-7480 GCA_039804875.1 Pseudomonadota bacterium
GAGCTGGCCGCCGATCATCTCGGCGAAGATGCGCAGCGTGTCCTTCAGGGTGTCGACGGTGTCGAACAGCGGCTCCTTGTCTTCCTGGTTGTCCTTGTTGTAGGCCAGCGGCTGGCCCTTCATCAGCGTGATCAGGCCCATCAGGTGGCCGACCACGCGACCGGTCTTGCCGCGCGCGAGCTCCGGCACGTCGGGGTTCTTCTTCTGCGGCATGATCGAGCTGCCGGTCGTGAAGCGGTCGGCGATCTTGATGAAGCCGAAGTTCTGGCTCATCCAGATGATCAGCTCTTCCGACAGCCGGCTGATGTGGATCATGCAGAGGCTGGCGGCGGCGCTGAACTCGATCGCGAAGTCGCGGTCGCTGACCGCGTCCAGGCTGTTCTGGCACAGCTGGGCCTCGCCGGCGGCATCGACCATGCCCAGGCTGCGGGCGACGCGCGCGCGGTCGAGCGGATAGGTGGTGCCGGCCAGCGCGGCGCTGCCCAGCGGCAGCCGGTTGGTGCGGCGGCGCACGTCCGAGAAGCGCTCGGCGTCGCGCGCGAACATCTCGACATAGGCCAGCAGGTGGTGGCCGAAGCTGACCGGCTGCGCGACCTGCAGGTGGGTGAAGCCCGGCAGGATCACTTCGACGTTGCGCTCGGCGATTTCGACCAGCGCCTGCTGCAGCCCGGTCAGCAGGCCGCCGATGACGTCGATCTCGCCACGCAGCCACAGGCGCACGTCGGTCGCGACCTGGTCGTTGCGGCTGCGCCCGGTGTGCAGGCGCTTGCCGGCGTCGCCGACCAGCTGGGTCAGGCGCGCCTCGATGTTGAGGTGCACGTCCTCCAGGTCGAGCTTCCACTCGAAGGCGCCGGACTCGATCTCGGCGCGGATCTGCGCCATGCCGCGCTCGATCGAGGCGAAGTCGTCGGCGCCGATGATGCCCTGGGCCGCCAGCATCTCGGCATGGGCCAGGCTGCCGGTGATGTCGGCCAGCCACAGGCGCTGATCGAAGAACACGCTGGCGGTGTAGCGCTTGACCAGCTCGCTCATGGGTTCGGAGAACAGGGCCGACCAGGCCTGGGATTTGGTGTCGAGCTGGTTTTGGGACATGGCTTGCGCGGCCGGGCTTGAAGCACCGGCAAAAAATGGCTAAAAGCTGGATTTTATCGGCCCGCACGCGGACTGCGCCAGGGCCTTGGTCCGGGCCGCCTCGGACAGGGTGGGGCGTGCTAGCATCCCGCGATCCATCGCCTAGCCATGACCGACGCCGTGACCGACTCCTCTTCCGCACTTTCCCTGACCATCGCTACCCGCGAAAGCCGCCTGGCGCTGTGGCAGGCCGAGCATGTCCAGTCCCTGTTGCGCGCGCGCGGTCATGTGGTCGAACTGCTCGGCATGACCACGCGCGGCGACCAGATCCTGGACCGTTCGCTCAGCAAGGTCGGCGGCAAGGGCCTGTTCGTCAAGGAACTCGAGGTCGCGCTCGAGCAAGGCCGCGCCGACCTGGCGGTGCATTCGCTGAAGGACGTGCCGATGGAGCTGCCCGAGGGCTTCGAGCTGGCCTGCGTGATGGAGCGCGAGGACCCGCGCGATGCCTGGGTCTCGTCCGCCTGCGCCGACCTCGAGGCGCTGCCGCCGGATGCGGTCATCGGCACTTCGAGCCTGCGCCGGGTCGTGCTGCTGCGCGCGGCGCTCGAGCGCCTGGGCCGCGCCGATGTCCGGATCGAGCCGCTGCGCGGCAACCTCGACACCCGGCTGCGCAAGCTCGACGACGGGGCCTACCACGCGATCGTGCTGGCCGCCGCCGGCTTGAAGCGCCTGGGCCTGGAGTCGCGCATCCGCAAGGTCTTCTCGCCCGAGGAGATGCTGCCGGCGGCGGGCCAGGGCGCGCTCGGCATCGAGCTGCGCCAGCACCGAACCGAGGTCGCGGCCGCGCTCGCGCCGCTGGCGCACTGGCCGACCTGGCTGGCGGTCGCCGCCGAACGCGCGGTCAGCCGCGAGCTGGGCGGCAGCTGCTCGATGCCGCTGGCCGCGCATGCGAACTGGCAGGGCGAGCCGCTGGTCTCCATGCTGCGCCTGGACGCCGCCTGGGGCGACCCGGACGGTCGGATTGCGCTGGTGCGGGTCCATGCCGTCGCCAGCGTGACCGGGCTCGACGCCGCCGAGGCCCTGGGCCAGCGGGTGGTCGAATTGCTGCGCCAGGGCGGCGCGACCCGCCCCTCGGACTCGGCCACGCCATGAAGCGCGCGCTGGTCACCCGGCCGGCCGGCGAGGCCCAGCGCTGGGTGTCGGCCCTGCAGCGCCAGGGCTGGCAGGCCGAGGCGCTGCCCCTGATCGAGATCGCTCCCGCCGCCGACTCGCAGCCGCTGCGCCAGGCGCGCGCGCGCCGGGGCGACTATGACGCCTTGATGTTCGTCAGCGCGCCAGCGGTCGAGCAGTTCCTGGCCGACCGGCCCTGGGACGAGAGGCCGGAGCGCGCCGCCGCCGCGCCACCGCCTGCTGTCTGGCCGCGCTGCTGGGCGCCGGGGCCCGCGACCGCGCGCGCGTTGTCGGCCGCTGGCGTGCCGCCCGAGTCCATCGACCAGCCCGCCGCCGCCGCCGAGCAATACGATTCCGAATCGCTCTGGCGGGCGGTCGCTCCCCAGGTCACTCCCGGCCACCGGCTGCTGATCGTGCGCGGCCAGAGCGACGGCGCCGCCGCCAGCCCGGTCGGCAACGGGCGCGACTGGCTCGCGAGCCGGTGCCGCGAACAGGGCGGCAGCATTGACTGGTGCGTGGCCTACCGGCGCCGCGCGCCGGCCTGGAGCGCGGCGCAGCGCGAGCGGGCCCAGGCCGCCCGTCAGGACGGCACGGTCTGGCTGCTCAGCAGTTCCGAGGCGCTGGACCATCTGCGCGCGCTGCTGCCCGGCGCCGACTGGTCGCGCGCGCGCGCGCTGGCCACCCATCCCCGCATCGCGCAGACTGCCGTCCGCCTGGGGTTCGGCCTGGTGCGCACCAGCCGGCCGGCGCTCGACGACGTGCTGCTCCACCTAGAATCGATGGCGTGACCATGGCCGACCCTGATTTATCCTCCGTCTCCAATGCCGCCGTCCCGCCCGTGGCGGCGCCGGCGTCGTCCGCCATCCGGCCAGCACCGGCCGCCGGTCGGATGCCGAAGCTCGCCCTGGGCCTGGCCCTGCTGGCGGCGGGCGCCAGCGCCACGCTCTGGCTGCAGTTGCAATCGGTGCGCAAGGAACTCGCGCGTCGCAGCACCGATACCGGCACGGCCGTGACCGAGGCGCGCGAGCAGTCCGCCCGCGCCGAGTCCCTGGTGCAGGATCTGCAGGTGCGGCTGGGCGTGGCCGAGGTGCGTTTGTCCGAGGTCAGCCTGCAGCGCAGCCAGCTCGACGAGCTGATGCTGATGGTGTCGCGCACCCGCGATGACAGCCTGGTGCAGGATCTCGAATCCACCTTGCGGCTGGCCCAGCAGCAGGCCCGTCTGACCGGCAGCGTGCAGCCGCTGATCTCGGCCCTGCAGTCGGCCGACCAGCGCATCGCGCGCGCGGCCCAGCCCCGCCTGAATCCGGTCCAGCGCGCGATCGCCCGCGATGTCGAACGCATCCGGGCCGCGTCCCTGATCGACCTGCCGGCCCTGGCCGAGCGGCTGGACGAACTGATCCACCAGCTCGACGAGCTGCCGCTGCTCAACACGGTGGCGCCAGCGCCGCCAAACGGGCCGGCGGCCTCGGCGGTTGGCACCGCCGCTCCGGCCAGCCGCGCGCAGCCGACCCCGACCGCTCCGATCGAGGGCGACCCGGCCTGGCAGCGGCTGCGGGCCTGGTGGTCCGACTGGTCGGCCCGGGCCTGGGCCAATCTGGGCGCGCGCGGCAGCGAACTGGTGCGGGTGCATCGGGTCGACCGGCCCGAGGCCATGTTGCTGGCACCCGACCAGGAGTTCTTCCTGCGCGAGAACGCCAAGCTCAAGCTGCTCAATGCCCGCCTGGCCCTGTTCGCGCGTCAGCTCGGCACGGCCGGCGCCGATCTGCGCTCGGTCGAGGCCACGCTGCAGCGCTACTTCGACAGCCAGGCCAAACCGACCCAGTTCGCGCTCGAGACCCTGCGGGGCCTGCAGCGCGATCTGAGCCGCAACGAGCTGCCCGATGCCGACGACACGCTGGCGGCGCTGGCCGCCGCAGCCGGCGGACGCTGAAAGGGAGCCGACATGAAAGGGGTGTTTGGTTTCCTGGGTCTGGCGGCTGCCGCGATCGCACTGGCCCTGCTGGTGGGCTCCAACGATGCGAACCTGACGCTGTTCTGGCAGCCTTATCGGATCGATCTGTCGTTCAACCTGGCCTTGTTCGGTCTGCTGCTGCTGTTCCTGCTGCTTCATCTCGCCTTGCGCGCGCTGGCTCTGCTGCGCAGCCTGCCGCAGCAGGCGCAGCGCTGGCGCGTGCATCAGCTCGAGCGCACCGCGCTGACCTCTGTGCTCGACGCGCTGGCCCAGCATTACGCCGGCCGCTATGTCCGGGCCCAGTCGGCCGCGCGCCTGGCGCTGGCCCAGCTCGAGCAGTTGGGCGGCCATCATTTCCCGGGTCGCGAGCAGGCCCAGCTGCTGGCCCGGCTGCTGCAGGCCGAGAGCGCGCACGAACTCGGCAACACCGAGGAGCGCGACCGCGCCCTGGCCTCGGCGCTGGCGGGGCCGACCGTCAGCTGGGGCAGCGAGGCGCGCGCGGGGCTGTCCCTGCGCGCCGCCGCCTGGGCGCTGGAACAGCGGGACGCGACCACCGCCGCGCGCTGGCTGGCCGATCTGCCCCAGGGCGCCGGCCGCCGCATCCACGCGCTGCGCCTGCGCCTGCGCCTGGCCCGGCTGCGGCAGGACCATCCGGCCGCGCTCGAGCTGGTGCGGCTGCTGGCCAAGCACCGGGCCTACAGCGCCCAGGCCTCGGCCAGCCTGCTGCGTGGCCTGGTGCTCGACGCCCTGCGTGCCACGCGCGATCCGTCGGCCTTGCTGCAGGCCTGGCGCGCGCTCGATTCCGCCGAGCGGGCCATGCCCGAGCTGGCGCTGGCCGCGCTCGAGCAATGGGACCGATTGGGCGGTGGCGGTGACGCCGCCGATGCCTTGCCGGGTGCCCGGCGCTGGCTCGAGGAAAGCCTGCAGCTGGGCTGGGGCCGCTATGGCGGCCTGGATGCCGACCTGCAGCGCCGCTGGTTGCTGCGCCTCGAGGCGGCGCTGCCCCGGCTGGGCAGCGACTGGCTGGCCCAGATCGAGCAGGCCCAGCAGCGCCAGCCCGCCGATGCCGGCTTGCAATACCTGGCCGGCCAGGCCTACCTGCAGCGCCAGCTCTGGGGCAAGGCCGCCACCCTGCTCGGTCAGGCCAGTTCGCAGTTGACCGATACCGAACTGATCCGCCGCTGCTGGCGCGGTCTGGCCCGACTGGCCGAGGAGCGCGGCGATGCCGACGCGGCCCAGGCCGCCTGGAAAAAGGCGGCCCTGCTTTAATCACCACCATGCAACTGCAAGAAATCCTCTATTCCCAAGGCTTTGGCACGCGCCGCGTCTGCTGCGGCCTGATCCAGCAAGGTCATGTCGCGGTCGGCCAGCCGGCCCAGGTCTGCACCGATGCCAGCGCCGACTTCGAGCCCGAGGGCCTCGAGTTCACGATCCAGGGCAAGTCCTGGCCATACCACGAGCATGCCTACCTGATGCTGCACAAGCCGACCGGGCATGAGTGCTCGCAAAAGCCCGGCGCCTGGCCCAGCATCTACACCCTGCTGCCGGCGCCGCTGCGTTCGCGGCCCTCGGGCGCGGCCAGCGGGGTGCAGGCGGTGGGACGGCTGGACCAGGACACCACCGGCCTGCTGCTGCTGTCGGATGACGGCAAGTTCATCCACCGCCTGTCCTCGCCGCGCCACCATGTGCCCAAGGTCTACCGCGCGACCTGCAAGCATCCGGTGACCCAGCAGATGGTCGACAAGCTGCTGGCCGGCGTCGTGCTCGAGGACGATCCCAAGCCGGTCAAGGCCTCGGCCTGCCGCGCGCTTGACGAACATACCCTGGAGCTGACCCTGACCGAGGGCAAGTACCACCAGGTCAAGCGCATGGTCGCGGCCGTTAGCAACCGGGTCGAGGCGCTGCACCGCAGCCGCATCGGCGCGATCGAGCTGCCGGCCGACCTCGCGTCGGGCGAGTGGCGCTGGCTGACCCGGGCCGAGGTCGACGGCCTGATCGGGCGCTGAAGATGCGCCGCCCGGCCCTCACGCCCTGGCTCCGGGCCCGCCCATGAGCCTGCTGCTCGACTCCTGCTGGCGCGCGCTGGCCTACTGCCTGCATCCGCGCGTGGTGCTGCTGTCGCTGCTGCCGGTGCTGCTGATGGCGGCCGGCGTGTTCGCGCTGGGCTATTACCTCTGGTATCCGGCGCAGGCCGAGCTCGGCGCCTGGCTCGAGAGCTGGTCCCTGCTCGCGCCACTGCGCGCCTGGCTTGAGCACAGCGGTCTGGCGCCGCTGGGCAGCGTCTTCGTGCCCCTGCTGCTGCTGGCGCTGATCACGCCGCTGATCGTGCTGCTGGCGCTGCTGTTCGTCGGGCTGTTCATGACCCCGGCCATGGTCAAGCTGGTCGCGCAGCGGCGCTTCGCCCACCTCGAACAGAAGCGCGGCGCGGGTTTCCTCGATAGCCTGGCCTGGTCGCTCGGCTCCACCCTGCTGGCGCTGCTGATGCTGCTGGCCACCCTGCCGCTGTGGCTGCTGCCGCCGCTGGCGCTGCTGCTGCCACCCCTGGTCTGGGGCTGGCTGAGCTACCGGGTGTTCGCCTTCGACGCGCTGGCTGACCATGCCGACCGCCAGGAGCGCGCCACGCTGCTGGCGCGGCACCGGGGCAGCCTGTGGCTGATGGGGTTGCTCTGCGGCCTGCTGGGCGCCGCGCCCAGTCTGCTCTGGGCCTCGGGCGCGATGTTCATCGCGATGGCGCCGCTGCTGGTGCCGCTGGCGGTCTGGGTCTATGCGCTGGTGTTCGCCTTCTCCTCGCTCTGGTTCGCGCATTACCTGCTGGCCGCGCTGGCGCGGCTGCGCGCCCAGTCCCCCGTCACATCCCCTGTCATCGAATAGGTCCGCCACATGCCCCAAGACCGTCCAGCCCCCGCCTTCGGCCTCGTCATCGTCGGTGACGAGATCCTGTCCGGCAAGCGCGCCGACAAGCACATGCCCAAGGTCATCGAGCTGCTGGCCGCGCGTGGCCTGAGCCTGTCCTGGGTGCGCTATGTCGGCGATGACCGCCCGCGCCTGGAGGCCGTGCTGCGCGAGGCCTTCGCCAGTGGCGACATCGTGTTCAGCTGCGGCGGCATCGGCGCCACGCCCGACGACCACACCCGGCAATGCGCGGCGGCGGTGCTCGGCGTCGAGCTCGAACTGCACCCCGAGGCCAAGGTCCTGATCGAGGAGCGCATGCGCGATGTCGCGCGCGAACAGGGCCAGACCTGGGACCCCGAGCGCGCCGACAACCTGCACCGGCTCAACATGGGGGTC
>JBDLVJ010000346.1:0-4577 GCA_039804875.1 Pseudomonadota bacterium
CAGCTGACCCACCTTGTAGTTCTCGATCAACACGTCGGCCTCGCGCGCGAGCTCGCGCACCTGCGCGATGCCTTCGGGACTCGCGATGTCGATCGCGACCGAGCGCTTGCCCCGGTTGGCGCAGACGAAGTAGGCCGCGACGCGGTCTTCGCCCTGGCCCCACCAGGGCGGGCCCCAGGCGCGGGTGTCGTCGCCGCTGCCGGGCCGCTCGACCTTGAGCACGTCGGCGCCGTAGTCGGCCAGGATCTGGCCGGCCCAGGGACCCGCGAGCACGCGCGAGAGGTCGAGCACGCGCACGCCAGCGAGCGGACGCGGCGGCGAGTCGGGCTGGCCCATGCTCAGGCTCCGCATCCGTGGGCGGCCTTGGCCGCTGCCAGTGCCTCGCCCAGCACGGCCAGGCCCTCGTCGAGCAGGGCGTCGCTCGCGGTCAGCGGCACCAGGATCCGGATCACGTTGGCGTAGAGGCCGCACGACAGCAGCACCAGGCCGCGCTGGAGCGCTTCGGCGCAGACGCGCTTGGTCAGGTCGGCGTCCGGCTGTCCGTGGTCGCCGTCCTTGAACAGCTCGATCGCCACCATCGCGCCGAGGCCGCGCACGTCCTGGATTTCCACATGCTGGCCGGCCAGTGTCCGCAGCGCGCCGGTCAGACGCGCGCCCACCGCACGCGAGCGCGTCAGCAGGTCTTCCTGCTCGAACACATCGAGTACCGCCAGCGCGGCCGCGCAGGCCAGCGGGCTGCCGGCGTAGGTGCCGCCGAGGCCGCCCGGCAGCGGCTTGTCCATCAGTTCGGCCTTGCCGATCACGGCCGAGATCGGGAAGCCGCCGGCCATCGACTTGGCCATCGTCACCAGGTCGGGCGCCACGCCCCACTGCTCGCAGGCCAGCCAGGTGCCGGTGCGCCCGGCGCCGGTCTGCACCTCGTCGGCGATCAGCACGATGCCGTGCTTGTCGCACAGCGCGCGCAGCGCCTGGGCGAACTCCGGCGACGCGACGTAGAAGCCGCCTTCGCCCTGCACCGGCTCCAGGATGATGGCCGCCACGCGCTGGGCCTCGACGTCGTACTTGAAGATATGCTCGATCGAGCGCAGCGAGTCGGCCACGCTCACGCCGTGCAGCGCGTTGGGGTACTCGGCGTGGTAGATCTCGGCCGGGAACGGCCCGAAGCCGGCCTTGTACGGCGCGACCTTGCCGGTCAGCGCCATGCCCAGCAGGGTGCGGCCATGGAAGCCGCCGCCAAACGCGATCACGGCCTGGCGTCCGGTGGCCGCGCGCGCGATCTTGACCGCGTTCTCGACCGCCTCGGCGCCGGTCGACAGCAGGAAGGCCTTCTTGGCGAAGTCACCCGGCGTCTTCTCGATCAGGCGCTCGGCCAGCTCCAGATAGGGCTCGTAGGCCAGCACCTGGAAGCAGGTGTGGTGGTATTGGTCGAGCTGGGCCTTGACCGCCTCGACGATCCTCGGATGGCAGTGCCCGGTGTTGAGCACCGCGATGCCGCCCGAGAAGTCGATGTAGCGCTTGCCCTCGACGTCCCAGACCTCGCTGTTCTCGGCGCGTTGCGCGAACACCTCGTAGGTCTGTCCCAGCCCGGCGGGCAGGGCCGCGCGGCGGCGCGCCATCAGTTGGGCATTGGTCTGTTGCAGATTCAGGTTCGGTTCGCGGTGCATGGCATGGGCTCCAAAGGGATGTGACAGTCTGGCTGAACTTCCACTTTAGGGGCGGTGGCGCCCGGCTAACATATACAGATGGGTTCGCACAGCCGATGCACTGTGCAGCCTTGACCACCTGTACAGAAGAATCCCCCCCCTGCGCCCCCACCATGTTCAGTCTGAATCCCGAGAGTTCCTCCCCCCTGGTCGTGCAAATCGTGGAGGGTTTTCGGGAGCTGATCGAGTCGCGGGCGATGCGCCCGGGGGCCAAGGCGCCCTCGATCCGCCAGTTCGCGCACGCGCACGGCGTCAGCGTGTACACCGTGGTGGATGCCTACGACCGCCTCGTGGCCCAGGGCCATTTCGTCTCGCGCCCCCACTCGGGCTTCTTCGTGCGCCGGCGCGAGGCGCGCGCCAATGCCTTCCTGGGCGACGCGCCCAACTACAACTTCGACTCGATGTGGTACCTGCGGCGCGTGTTCGAGAACCGGACCCTGCGCATGAAGCCGGGCTGCGGCTGGCTGCCGGGCGACTGGCTGTTCGAGGAGGGCCTGCGGCGCAGCCTGCGCAGCCTGGCCTCGGAGAACGTCGACCTCGGCGGCTACGGCGAGCCCAAGGGCTTCTTGCCGCTGCGCCAGCTCGTGCGCGACATGCTGGCCGAGCAGGAGATCGCCCTCAGCGCCGACCAGGTGCTGCTCACGCACGGCTCGAGCCAGGCGATGGACATGGTGGCGCGCCGCCTGGTGCGCCCCGGCGACGCGGTGCTGGTCGATGACCCCGGCTATCCGAACCTGCTGTTCTCGCTGCGTTTCCTGGGCGCGCGGCTGCTGGGCGTGCCGCGCACGCCCAACGGCTACGACCTCGCCGCGCTGGAGCGGCTGGTGGTCGAGCACCAGCCCAAGGTGTTCTTCACCCAGCCGCGCCTGCAGAGCCCGACCGGGTCGGTCGCCCACCTGTCGCACCTGCACCGCGTGGTGCAGCTGGCCGAGAAGCACCAGTTCCTGATCGTCGAGAACGACATCTACGCCGATCTCGATCCGGAGCCGCGCCCCTCGCTGGCCAGCCTGGACCAGCTGCAGCGAGTGGTCTACATCAGCAGCTATTCCAAGACCATCTCGCCCAACATTCGCGTCGGCTACCTGGCCGCCCATCCCGACTTGCTCGAGGATCTGGCGCAGCTCAAGATGATCTCGGGCCTGACCTCGTCCGAGTTCACCGAGCGCCTGGCCTATGGCGCGTTGATCGACGGTCGCTGGCGCAAGCATATCCGGGGCCTGCGCGACCGGCTGGCGCAGGCGCACCAGCGGGTGGCCGAGCGGCTCGAGCAGCGCGGCTTCGAGCTGTTCGCCGAGCCCAAGGCCGGCATGTTTCTGTGGGCGCGCCATCCCGACATCGAGAACGCGACCGAACTGGCCTACCAGGCCGCCGAGCAAGACATCCTGCTCGGTCCGGGGCATCTGTTCACCACCGATCTCGCGCCCACGCCATGGCTGCGCTTCAACGTCGCCTATGGCGATGACCCCCAGCTCTGGGCGTTCCTGGAGGCCCAGCGCCGCGCGCCCTGAGTCTTCCCGGGTACGCCTTGCCGGCCCGTCCGACGGCTCAGACGGCTCAGACGGCTCAGACCACCCAGGTCGAGCCGTGCTCGGGCACGACGGCTTGCCAGCGCAGTTCGCGCTCGATGCGCTGGCGCAGCGCGTCCGAGGCCTCCAGGTCGCCGTGGACCACGAAGGCCCGGCGCGGCGTGCCCGGCACCGCATGCAGCCAGGTCATGAGCTGGGGCGCGTCGGCATGGGCCGAGGCCGACTGCAGTTGCACGACTTCGGCCCGCACCGGCAGGTCCTGGCCGTGGATGCGCAATGTGTCGCTGCCCTTGAGCAGCGCGGCGCCGCGCGTGCCCGGTGCCTGGTAGCCGGTCAGCAGCACCATGTGGCGATGGTCGCCCAGATACTGCACCAGGTGGTGCAGCACCCGCCCGCCGGTCGCCATGCCGCTGGCCGCCAGCACGATCTTGGGGCCATGCAGCGCGGCGATGGCCTTGGATTCGTCGGGCGTGCGCACCATGGTGGCGGCATGCGCCATGTCATGCACCTGGCCGACATCGAGCCGGTGCTCGCCCGGGTGGTGCTCGAAGACCTCGGTGCTGTGGATCGCCATCGGGCTGTCGAGGTAGACCGGCAGCGCATGGGGCAGTCGGCCGTCCCGCTTGAGCCGGGCGATCGCGTGCAGCAGGGCTTGGGCCCGGCCGACCGCGAACACCGGCACCACCGCCGTGCCGCCGCGCGCCGCGACGTGCGCGAGCGCCGGCGCCAGCTCGTCGAGCAGCCCCTGCGGCGGATGCTCGCGGTCGCCATAGGTCGACTCGATGATCACGGCGTCAGCGCCGGGTGGCGCTTCGGGCGGCAGCATCAGCAGGTCGTCCGAGCGCCCGAGATCGCCCGAGAACAGCAGCCGCCTGCCGCCGACCTCGATCAGCAGGCTGGCCGCGCCGATGATGTGACCGGCCGGCTGCAGCCTGGCCTGCCAGCCGGGCAGCGGCTCGAAGGCATGGAAGGGCGGCACCGCCCGCAGCCGCTCCAGGCTGGCCTTGGCGTCGGCAACGGTGTAGAGCGGCAGCGCCGGGTGGTGCCTGGAGAAGCCGTGCCGGTTTGCAAAGGCGGCATCTTCTTCCTGGATATGGCCCGAGTCGGGCAGCAGGATCTCGCACAGGTCGCGCGTGCCCGGCGTGCACCAGACCCGGCCCTGAAAGCCTTCGCGCACCAGCAGCGGCAGGTAGCCGCTGTGGTCGAGGTGGGCATGGGTCAGCACCACCGCGTCGATCTGGCCCGGTGCCACCGGCGGCGGCATCCAGTTGCGCAGTCGCAGCTGCTTGTAGCCCTGGAACAGCCCGCAATCGACCAGCAGGCGCTGGCCCCCATGCTGGACGAGGAA
>JBDLVJ010000347.1:0-5395 GCA_039804875.1 Pseudomonadota bacterium
CACAGGATGCGCCAGTGGCCCGCGCCATCCATGCGTGCGGCCTCAATGACCTCGCGCGGGAAGGCCCGCATCGTCTGAGTGAGCAGCATGATGGCGAAGGCCGACGCCAGGTGTGACAGGATCAGCGCCGCCAGGCTGTCGAGCAGGCCCAGCCGCGCCACCAGCAGGTCGTTGGGGATCATCACCACCTGGAAGGGCACCAGCCAGGTCAGCGCGATCAGGCTGTAGATCAGCTTGTCGAACCGGAAGCGCCAGCGCACGAAGCCGTAGGCGGCCAGCAGGCCGGTCAGCAGCTGGATCAGCGTCACTGCGACCGACACCACCAGGGTGTTCGCCAGCATCTGCAGCACCGGGATCGTGTCGAGCGCGCGGACGTAGTTGCCCAGGGACAGGCTGGAGGGCCACAGCGACATCTCGAAGATCTCGTTGGCCGGCCGCAGCGAACTCACCAGCATCCAGTAGATCGGGAACACGCACACCAGGGACAGCACGACCATTACCCCATGGCCGACCGGGCCGGAGAAGTGATCGGCCCGCGCCACGCGCCGGGTACCGCGCGCAGGGCGGCGCGCCAACGCGGCCCCGGGGAGGGTGGACATCTCAGTTGTCATGGAAGGAAAACCTGTCGATCAGGCGCAGCAGCAGGAAGGCGATCGCGCCGAAGGCCGCGAACAGCACAACCGCAGACGCCGAGGACCAGCCCACGGACAGGCTGGAAAAACCGAAGTCCCACAACAGGTAGTAGATGTTGGTGGTGGACCCCAGCGGGCCGCCCTGGGTCAGCACGTTGATGTAGGCGAAGCTCCATTGCGCCCCCAGCAGGATGGTCATCATCGTCAGGAACAGCACGCTGGAGGACAGCAGCGGCAGGCGGATGTCGCGCACGATCGCCCAGCGGCTCGCGCCGTCCATGCGCGCGGCCTCGATCAGCGAGGGATTGATGTTGGCGTTGGCCGCGGCGAGGATCAGCGTCGAGAAGCCGGTCAGCTTCCACCCGGTGATGACGACGATGGTCCAGAGGGCGAAGCGCGGATCGGCGAGGAAATCGATCGGCGCGAAGCCCACGCGCTGCAGCAGCAGGTTGAGCACGCCGTGCCCCGGGTCCAGCAGCCAGCGCCAGACGGTGGCCGCCACCACCGGCGCGATGATCATCGGCACGAAGATCAGCGCGCGGTAGACATTGCGCGAGCGGGCCGGCAGGTCCTCGGTGTAGATGGCCACCGCCAGCGGCAGCAGCACCGAGATCGGCCACAGCCCCAGGGTGGAGATGCCGGTGTTGCCGACGGCCTGCCAGAGCTTGTCGAGGCTCAGGATATGGACGTAGTTGTCCCAGCCCACGAAGGTCCGCGGGGAGGTGGGCAGCATGTTCCAGCTGTAGAAGCTGAGTTCGAACGCGCGCAGCAGCGGTTCGTAGACCCAGACCACGAAGGCGGCCGTCGCCGGCAGGATGTAGAGCCAGGGCGCGATACGGTGCGCGCGCTGGACTCGGACGCGGGGCCTGCTCATCGGCGAGGCCAGGGTCAGCTCACTCATGGATCGCGAGTCCTTTGCGGGAGGTCACAGGGCGCGGCGCGCGCTTACCTTGGCATCAGAGCCTGGGCCGTATCCTGCGCCGCCTTCAGCGTCTGGCGTACGTCACCCTGGCCGCGCACGGCCTGCTCGACGGCGTCCATCATCATCTTGCCGATCTGCCGGTAGTTGGCGCCGGGCATCGGATCCCAGGGCTCGAGCACCGCGAGTTGCTTCAGGTTGGGACGCACCATCGGGTGCTCCTTGGCCCAGGCGGCGAGGTACTGGGGATCGTCGACGATCTCGGGGCGCAGCGGCAGGTAGCCGATCTCCGAGGTGATCACCGTGTAGCCTCGCTTGGAGGTGAGGAACTTCGTCAGCTCCCAGGCCGCCCGCTGCTTGAGCGGATCGCGCGTCAGGATCACCAGCGCACTGCCCGAATTGTTCGGCCGCGGGGGCTTGGCACCGAAGGCCGGCATGGTGGTGGCGCGCAGATCGAACTTGTCCTTGGCGCCCGCGAGCAGGTAGCCCTGCACGGCGCTCGACTCCAGGTACATGCCCAGGGTCCCTGCCGTCATCGCTTCCATCGCCGCGGAGGAGTTGATCTTCTCCATCGCGCCGCTGTCGTTCAGGTCCCGCAGCATCGAAATGGCGGCCACCGACTCCGGTTCGGCGAAGCGCAGGGTCTTGCGGTCGCGCGAGATCACCTCGCCGCCGTTCGAGCGGACCACACCCTGCAGGATCCAGTCGTAGGCGCTCGGGCCGAACAGGCTGGCCACGAAACCGGCCTTGCCTGTGTTCTTGCGGATCGCCAGCGCCGCGGCCTTGACCTCGGACCAGGTCTGCGGCGGGCGCTGGGGATCGAGCCCCGCCGCCTTGAACAGGTCGGCGTTGTAGAAAAGAATCGGCGTCGAAATGGTGTACGGGAGCGCGTAGGTCTTGCCGTCGAGTACGCCCAGCTTCAACGCCTTCGGCGCCATGCCCACGTTGTTGGCGGCCAGCTCGCTGACGGGGACGATGCTCTCGATCGGCTGGGCGCCGAGGTTGTGCGCCACGAAGTCGAGGTCACCGAATGCGACCTGCGCCACGTCGAGCGGGCGCTGCGCAGCCACGTCGGCCTGCAAGCGGGGCATCAGCTGCGCGACGTTCACGCCGACCGCGTTCACCTTGACGTTGGGGTTGGCCGCCATGAACTCCTGCAGCAGCTTGCGGGTGCCATCGGCGCCCAGGCCCGCGGTGGCCAGGTTGTAGTTGTAGAAGGTGATGGTCACCGGCTTGTCCACGGTCGCCGGGACGGGGCCTGCGCGGCCGGGCAGCGACACGGTGGCGGCCAGGGCGGCCGCGCCAAGAAGGAAAGTCTTTCTGATCATGATGATGCCTTTGGAAAGAAGGGGAGCAGGGAAACGCTCAAGCGCGTTGGGCCATCTGCGTCTCGTTGGCGGTTTCGCCGTCGACGCGGGCGCGTTCGAAGCGGGTGTGGAAGTCGACCAGGTCGAACTCGACGTCGTCGAGTGCCCGGAACTCGGCCTCCGACATTTCGGGATGCTCGTGGCCGTACCAAGCGGCGTACTGGGGCAGATCGGACGCGTAGGCCTTGAAGTAGGTCGAGTAGGCCCGCAGGCGCAGGCGCGGCCGTTGCGCGTCGAGATCGAACTCCATCAGGCGCAGCCAGCCGTCGCCGATGCCGTCGATCACTGTGGCGTCGGGGAAAGTGCCGCGAAGCGACTGCTTGCGGCCCTGGTAGTCGCTGAGGAACTGGAACACCTGGTTGCCGTGCTGGTTCGGGTCGACGCGGTGGCGCACGCCATGGAAATGGCCGTTCAGCACCGCCAGGATCTGGTCATGGCGGGAAATCAGGCTGTCCCAGAGCCGGTCGGGGGTGTGGCGCTCGGGGTCCAGGCGGGACAGGTCCAGGCATTCCGCGGCTTGGCGCTCACCCCGGGGATTGAGGAACTCGTGGATGGACACGATGGTCGGCACCCCGGGAAAGGCCTGCAGAACCGACTCGGCCCAGTCGACCACCTCGCCGTCGGGCGACATCTCCAGGCCCAGGTGCAGGAAGCGGTGGGTGCCGCCGGTGAAGATCTGGGCGCTGTTGGCGCCCTGCCGGAACGAGGAAACATACCAGGGCTGGTTCTTGAAGAAAGGCGTCTGGGCGCCGAAGTTGCGCGTCCAGTTCTCCAGCGAGCCGCAATGGATGCTGCCCACGCTGGCCAGGTCCAGGCGGTGCAAGTCGATCGCGCCGGGCTGCGGGGGGTAGTCGGCGTCGGCCCACATGTGATCGTGGTCATGGTTGCCCGGGACCACGGAGAAGGGCAACTGGCCGGCGAGGATCTCGTAGGCCGTCCTGACGGCGGGGATCTCGATGTTCAGCACCTGCTCCGGCGCAGGCGCCACGTGGTCTGCGAGCAAGGGGCTGACGATGGACCGGTGGCCGCGCCGCGCATGAGCTGCGTCCACGTCCGCGCTCATCTGGTGCTGCCACATGTCGCCCAGCGCGGTGGCGAAAGCGATCTCACCGCCATTGCCCACCGCGTTGCGGGCGATGAAGTGCATCATGTCCCAGAGCAGCTCGCGCGCGTTGAACGGGAAGCCCGCCGCGCGCTGGTTGCGGTAGCTCACATAGTTCTGCGTGTCGGGCACGACGGCGACGGTGAAGCGGGAATGGGAACGGGCGGACTCTTGCATGGCGGCACCTTTGACAGAAAGGGCGAAACCGACCCCACGCCGGCACTTCGCACTGTGTTTAGAACGTATGTACAGTAAGGTCACCCCATGACGGATTGATGACTTGTAATGGTTTTATGGGCCAATTCATGGCAAGTTGAATGGGTACTTTGGATAGAATTGGAACGGATGTACTGTCCAAGGGGCAGCGAACAAACGAAAATAGGAGACGTCAGGTGTTCACGGAGATGCCGACCGCGGCCCATGCCGACCGGCTGACGGAAGCCGCCTTCGAACTGGCCTGCGAGCAGGGATTCGCCGAGCTGAGCGCGCGGTCCCTGGCCGCCCGGACCGGGGGCAGCCCGTCCGCGATCAACTACCATTTCGGCGGCCGCGAGCAGCTGCTGCTCGCCGTCCACGCGGAGCTGGGCCGCAGGATGGAGGCCGCACGCGCCGACGCGCTGGCGCGCTGCCTCGAGCAGATGCCCGCCTGGGTGGAGCTGCCCGATATGGTCGCCGCCCTGCTGCAGATGCGGCTGGGCGAGCAGCGCAAGATCCTGGCCCTGCGGGACGAACTGGAGCTCGAGGTGAGCACGGGGCGCGAACCGCAGCTGCGGCCAGCGGCCGAGCAGGAGGTCGCGCAGGAGCGGCAGTTCTGGTGCGGGCTCGCGCGCCAGTTCGACGCCGGCCCCGTGGCGGCAGAAGCCTGGGCCGATCTTGCCCTGGGGCTGACGGGCCTGCTGCTGTGCGAGACCGATCCGGCGGCCCGCTCCGCCTGGATCACGACGCCAACCGCGCGGCTGCATGCCCGCCTGGGCCGGCAGCCCATCGTGCCGTCGGTCACGCGCAAGGCGGATGCCCGGGCCAGCATCGACGCCTTCGCTCGCGAGCGGGCGCAGACCAATGAGACTGCGCTGCGCATCCTTGACGCCACGCTCTCGACCATTGCCCGCAAGGGCGCGGACCGCGTGGTGCAGCGGGAGATCGCGGCGCGTGCCGAGGTGTCACTGGCGGCGGTCACCTACTTCTTCCGGACCAAGCACGACCTGATCACAGCGGCATTCGCCGAGCACTGCCGCCGCCTGCGCAGCCAGAGACGGGGTCTCCTCGTTTTCAGTGCAATAAGTGACGGTACGCAAAGCTAGCACTGGCGCGGGGGTGGTCTGGGTAGACCGTTGATTTCATTGACTTTCCTGTTCGCTTTGTAAACGGGTATGGT
>JBDLVJ010000348.1:0-4006 GCA_039804875.1 Pseudomonadota bacterium
GCACCTGGGCATGTCCGGCGCGCTGCGCTTCGACGCGGTCTTGCCCGAGCCCGGTCCGCACGACCACGTCGAGCTGCTCACCAGCCGCGGGCGCCTGCGCCTGACCGACCCGCGCCGCTTCGGCGCGGTGGTGTGGTCGCCGTCCCCGCACAGCGGCGCGGCGGCCAAGCTGCTGGCCGGCCTGGGCGTCGAGCCGCTCACGGACGCCTTCGACGGCGCGGTGCTGCACCGCGGCTTCGCGGGCCGGCGCGTGGCCGTCAAGCAAGCCCTGCTGGCCGGCGACGTGGTGGTGGGCGTGGGCAACATCTACTGCTCGGAAGCGCTGTTCCAGGCGCGCATCGACCCGCGCCTGCCGGCCGGGCGCCTGAGCCGGCCGCGCTGCGACCGCCTGGCCGCCGCGATCCGCACGATCCTGCAGCGCGCCGTCGACGTCGGCGGCTCGACCTTGCGCGATTTCGTCGACGCCCATGGCATGGGTGGGGGCTTCCAGCGCGAGGCCCAGGTGTACGACCGCGCTGGCGACCCCTGCCGGCAGTGCGGTGCGCCGATCCGGCGCCTGGTCCAGGGGCAGCGGGCCACCTATTTCTGTGGGGTCTGCCAGAAGCGTTGAGCCCGAGGCGGGCGCTCTGCCAGCTTCGTGACCGTTTTCGCAGAAAGGGCGTTTTCGGCTTACAGCCATGCGATACGATGGCCGAAGGAGAGGGCACCGGGCCGTCCAGGCCCTTGCATGCGCACCACGATGTCCGAATCTCGAGATCCCGCCGTGAACCCACCGACCGACCCGGCCGACGCCGCGAACGCGCCTGCCACGGGCGCAGGCGCGACCGTGCGCCTGGTCGGCGACAGCAGCGCGGAGCCGCCCGCCAACCACGAGCCCTTCGTGCGCAGCCTCGATGCGCTGGGCCAGTGGCGGCGTGATCTTGACGAGCGCCTGCGCGACCTCACCCGTTTCCTGCGCGAGCAATCGCTGCTCGACGACGCTGCGGGCGACCTGCTCGAATCCCTGCGCCAGCGCCTGGCCGGCGAAAAGCTGGTGCTGGCCTTCGTGGCCGAGTTCTCGCGCGGCAAGTCCGAGCTGATCAACGCGATCTTCTTCGCCGACGCCGGCCGGCGCATCATGCCGGCCTCGCCGGGGCGCACCACCATGTGCCCGGTCGAGCTGGGCTGGGACCCGGAAGACCCGCCCGGGCTGTCGCTGCTGCCCATCGAGACCCGCCTCGAAGGCGCCTCGCTGGCCGAGCTGCGCCGCCAGCGCAAGGCCTGGCAGTTCCGCCCGCTCAACGTCGACGATCCCGAGGCCTTCGCCGAGTCGCTGACTGCGGTGATGGGCACCTGCGCCAAGTCGATCGACGATGCGCGCGCCCTGGGCTTCTGGAACGACGAGGCCCCGCACGACAACCCGCCGCTCAACGCCGAAGGCATGGTTGAGGTGCCGCTGTGGCGCCATGCCCTGATGAACGTGCCGCACCCGCTGCTCAAGCGCGGTCTGGTGGTGCTGGACACGCCGGGCCTGAACGCGATCGGCGCCGAGCCCGAGCTCACCGTCGGCCTGCTGCCGAGCGCGCACGTGGTCGTCTTCGTGCTGGGCGCCGACACCGGCGTCACCAAGTCCGACCTGGAGATCTGGCGCGACCACCTGTCCTCGCAGGCCCTGACGCGCTACGTCGTCCTGAACAAGATCGACGCGCTCGTCGACCCGCTCTCGCCGCTGGCGCACAGCGAGCAGCAGATCCAGCAGCAGTGTGTGCAGGTTGGGCAGACGCTCTCGCTGCCGACCGAGCGCATCTTCCCGATCTCGGCCCGTCAGGCGCTGGAGGCGCGTGTTTCGGACAACCACGAACTGCTCGACACCAGCCGCCTGCTGGCGCTGGAGAACGCGCTGGCGCAGCAGTTGCTGCCGCAGCGCCGTGCCGTCTTCGAGCAGCTCACGCTGGAGGCCCTGGGCCAGATCCAGCAGCAGACCCTGCGCAACCTCAACGACCTGCGCCGCCAGTTGGCCGAGCAGATGCTCGAGCTGCGCGGCCTGCGCGGCAAGAACCGCGGCAAGGTGCTGCTGATGCTGCAGCGGGTCACGGCCGAGACCACCGAGTTCGAACAGTGCACCACCCAGCTGCAAGCCCTGCGCTCGGTGCACTCGCGCATGCTCAAGGACGTGCTGATGAGCTTGTCGGGCGAGCCGCTGCGCAAGCTGGTCGACGAGATGATCCGCTCGATCCGCGAGTCGCTGCTCAAGCTCGGCGCGCGCCGCAGCTTTGCCCAGCTGTTCAACCAGTTGCGGGCCCAGCTCGACGAGGCCGAGAAGGGCGCCCAGGATGTGCGTGCCATGCTGGTGGCGTCCTTCAGCAAGCTCAACACCGATTACGGCTTCAGCCTGGTGGCCGGCTCGGCCCCCGAGCTCTCGCGCTTCCGCGACGACCTCGACCTGGTCGAGCGCAACTACAACCAGTACCTCGGCCTCTCGCAGGCCATGCGCCTGTCGCAGCCGCGCTTCCTGGAACAGTTCCGCCGCATGCTGCTGTCGCGCCTGCGCGTGGTGTTCGAGAGCGCGTCCAGCGAGATCGAGCTGTGGAACCGCACGGCTTCCTCGCAGGTGGACAGCCAGTTGCGCGAGCGTCGCCGCGCCTACAAGCGCCGGCGTGAATCGCTCGAGCGCATCCAGACCGCCGCCGGCGACCTGGAGCTGCGCCTGAGCGAGCTCGAAGCCAACGACCAACGCCTGGCCAGCATGGAAGACCGCGTCGTGCGCCTTTTCAGCGCCGCGCGCCAGGCGGCGATGCGCCGCGAGATCGGCGGTCGCCCGATCGTCGATGCGGCCACGGCGGCGGCCTCGGGCACGCTGCTGCGCCGCGTCGAGGCCGGCATCGCGCCGGACGCGTCCGCCGACCCCTCTGCGTCTGCGTCCGTGATCCCGCTGCCGCAGCTGGCCGTGGGTGGCTGAGACCCGCGCCGACCCCACCGGTCTCGCTGCCGCGGTGGTCCGCTGGCAGCGCAGCCACGGCCGCCCGACGCTGCCGTGGCAGAACACCCGCGATCCTTACCGCGTGTGGCTCTCCGAGATCATGCTGCAGCAGACCCAGGTCAGCACGGTGCTGGGCTACTACGAGCGCTTCCTGCAGCGCTGCCCGACCGTCACGGCCCTGGCCGACACGCCGCTCGATGACGTCCTGACCCTCTGGAGCGGGCTGGGCTACTACAGCCGCGCACGCAACCTGCACCGGGCCGCGCAAACCGTGCGCGATGCGCATGGCGGCGTCTTCCCCGCGTCCGCGGCCGCACTGGCCGAGTTGCCCGGCATCGGGCGCTCCACCGCGGCGGCCATTGCCGCCTTCTGCTTCGGCGAGCGCGTGGCCATCCTCGACGGCAACGTCAAGCGCGTGCTCAGCCGCGCCCTGGCTTTCGGCGACGACCTGGCCAGCACGCGCGCCGAGCGCGTCCTGTGGCAGCACGCCACCGACCTGCTCCCCACCGACCCGGCCGACATGCCGGCCTACACCCAGGGCCTGATGGACCTGGGCGCCACCGTGTGCGCCGTGCGCGAGCCCAACTGCCTGCTGTGCCCGCTGCAAGCGGGCCTGTGCGCCGCGCGTGCGGCCGGCACGATGCGTGACTACCCGGTCAAGACCCGCAAGCTGGTGCGCAAGGCGCGCAGCAGTTGCTGGCTCTGGCTGGAGGCCGAGGGCGCCATCTGGCTTGAGCAGCGCCCGGCCACCGGCGTGTGGGCCGGTTTGTGGACGCTGCCGCTGTTCGACACGGCGGCCGAGCTGCTGGCGGCCCTGCCGGCCTGGGGCCTCGATGGCGAGCCCGTCTTCCTGCCCGCCATCGACCATGCGCTCACCCACCTCGACTGGCGCTTGCAGCCCTGCCAGTTGCGTCTGGCGCAACAGCCCGGGCTGGCACGCGACGGCCGTTGGGTGCCCGGGTCCGACCTGTCTGACATCGCCCGGCCAGCCCCGCTGCGCAAACTGCTCGCTGGTGTGTAGTCCTGCCCCCCTCTGGCGGGCCGCCC
>JBDLVJ010000349.1:0-6269 GCA_039804875.1 Pseudomonadota bacterium
TCATGAAGCAGCCGTGGCCGTTGACCGGCGCGGCGGGCAGCAAGGCCCTGGCTTCGACAGGCAGGTCTGCCAGCGCCCCCCAGCTGATCTGGCCGCGCAGCGGATTGAATGGCGGCGTGGCCAGCCCGCTGGCCTGTAGCAGCGCGCGACTGTCATGCGCGGCGGCGATCACGACCTGTTCGGCGCGGGCCAGTTCGAGCCCGTCCTCGCCCAGCAGCCGCCAGCCACCTTCGGCCAGCGCCTCAGCCGAGGCGACGCGGCAGCCGCCACGCCAGCGGATCGCCGGGTGGTCGAGCTGGGCCCGCACCAGGCAGGCCGGGCGCAGCCAGCTCGCCAGCCCATGCCAGAGCGCGGCCGTGCCGGGCGCGAGGCCGGCCTCCGCCAGTTGTTGCGCGCTCGCCGCCCGGCTTGACGTCAGGCCGGCTTGCTGCCAGATCTCGGTGCGCGGCAGGCTGTGCTTGCCTTCGACCTGGTGCTCGAGCACGCCGCTGGCGGCCCAGTCTTCGCCCTCGCGCAGCAGCTCGGCGGCGCGCTGCCTGGTCAGCCGCATGCCGGCGCGGGTCAGGCGCGACAGCGCGCCGTCGTCGGGCGAGACATGGGGCGCGACCAGACCGGCGGGCAGGGCGGAGGCGCCCGCAGCCGGTTCCTCGGCCTGGTCCAGCAGCTCGACCGTCCAGCCGCGCTGGGCCAGGCTCCAGGCCACGGCCGAACCCGACAGGCCACCGCCGACCACCACCGCGTGCCGGCCGGCCGCAGTCGCGCGCGGGCGCAGCGCCGACCGGGGCTGCCAGCGTGGCGCATAGCGGGCCTGCAGCCCGCCATTCGCTGCCGGTGATGGTTTGAAAGTTTCGAAGCCGGCCGCGATCAGCTCGGCTTGCAGGGCGGGGCTGGCGCTGCCGGCGTGCAGGCGGCTGCCTGGCAGGCACAGCCGTGCCAGCATCCGGGCCTGGTCACGTTCCTGGCCCGTCGCCTCTGGGCCGGAATCGATGGAGTCGATGGAGTCGATGTTGCCGGGGGCGGCAGGTGAGGCGTGCGAATCGACCGCTGACGCCGGCTGGTCCAGCCAGACCTGGTCGACCGCCGCGTCCAGCGTCGGCAGCCAGTCCCTGGTCTGACCGACGCACAGCGTCAGCAGCACCCGTTCGCGCTCGAAGGCGAAGCGGTGCACGCCCGGCAGCAAGGCCTGCCAGCGCGGCGCGAGTTCCCGGGCCAACGCCGCCAGCTTGGGCTCGCGGGCAGCCGCTTGCAGCAGCTCGGCCACTGTGACCGGTTCCGGGTCGATCGCGGTATAGAAGAGCCGGCCGGGTCGGTGCGCGTCGGCGCGCCAGGCGCGCCAGCGGCGCAGGAAGTTCAGCCCCGCGCCGAAGCCGGTCTCGAGCTCGTGCCAGATCGGCTGGGCGGCCCAGTCCGACGGCTCGCCCTGCGTGTCGGCCCCGGTCGGCGCGGCGGGCATCGCGCCTTCAGCCCTCGGTGGGCGGCACGTAGCCGGCGGCCTGATCGGCGCCTTCGCCGAAGAAATGCTTTTCCAGCTGGCGCGCCAGGTACTGGCGGGCGCGGGCGTCGGCCAGGTTCAGGCGGTTCTCGTTGACCAGCATGGTCTGGTGCTTGAGCCAGTCGGCCCAGGCCTGCTTGCTCACGCACTGGTACAGGCGCTTGCCCATCTCGCCCGGGTAGGGCGGAAAATCCAGGCCTTCGGCCTCGACGCCGAGCTTGATGCATTGAACGGTGCGCGCCATCTTGCGATCCTTCCTTAGAATTTCGGGTTATGAAAGTATGAAATTTTATTGTTTCTGCTGGCCGTCAAGCGCGGGCACAATCCGACCCGCCGACCAAGCGTGTGACTGTAGCAAGCTTTGCATGCCGTATCCGGCGCGGGCTTGATCTTCCTCAAGCCGGGGGGATAATCGCTCACCCGCTACACTACTGGCCTTCGCTGCCTGGCAGCGTCTGTCACATTTCCATCCGGCCCGGCAGGCGGTCATCGACTGTCCGGGCACAGGCATGACCAATCCGGCCCTGCCTGGCATACAGCTAACACCATGAGCGCATTCCTCGAAGAGACCGTTCTGACCGTTCACCACTGGACCGATCGTCTGTTCAGCTTCACCACCACCCGCGACCAGGCCCTGCGGTTCTCGAACGGCCATTTCACGATGATCGGCCTGCGCAAGGAAGACGGCAAGCCGCTGCTGCGCGCCTACAGCATCGCCAGCGCCAACTACGAGGAACACCTCGAGTTCCTCAGCATCAAGGTGCCCGACGGCCCGCTGACCAGCCGCCTGCAGCATATCCAGCCGGGCGACAAGATCGTGGTCGGCCGCAAGCCCACCGGCACCCTGCTGCTCGACTACCTGCTGCCGGCCAAGAACCTGTACCTGATCGGTACCGGCACCGGCCTGGCGCCCTGGATGAGCATCATCCGCGACCCCGAGACCTACGAGCGCTACGAGAAGGTCGTCCTGATGCACGGCGTGCGCGAGGTCAAGGAACTGGCCTACCGCGACTACATCACGCAGGAACTGCCGAAGAACGAATTCCTTGGCGAGATGGTCAGCCAGCAGCTGATCTACTACCCGACCGTGACGCGCGAGTCGTTCGAGCGCCAGGGCCGCATTCCCGACCTGATCGCCAGCGGCCAGGTCGCGCGCGAGACCGGCCTGCCGGATCTGAACCCCCTGACCGACCGCGTCATGATCTGCGGCAGCCCGGAGATGCTCAAGTCCCTGAAGGAACTGTGCGAGCAGCGCGGCTTCAAGGAAGGCAACACCAGCACGCCGGGCGACTTCGTGATCGAACGCGCCTTCGTCGAGCAGTAAGCCCGACCCTTTTTCACGAATAAAGGACGGCCTGATGGTCGTCCTTTTTTGTTGGATACTCGACGAGTTGTTCCGGCCCTGGAGCCGGTGGAGAACGCACTTGGAAGCTTGGCTCCCCCTTTTCAACCAGCCGCGCCGCCTGCTGGCGCTGATTGCCGCCGCCTGCATCGCCCTGCTGGCCTTCGGCCTCTATCTGCAGCACGCGGTCGGGCTAGAGCCCTGCCCGATGTGCATCGTGCAGCGCTACCTGTTCGTGCTGGTGGCGCTGGTCGCGGCCATCGGTGCCGCGCTGCCCGCCGCCGCCGCGCGCTGGAGCGGCGGCCTGATGGCCCTGCTGTCGCTCACGGGCGCCGGCGTCGCGGCGCGCCAGAGCTGGCTGCAGTGGTTCCCGCCCGAGGTCACGGCCTGCGGCCGCGACCTGTTCGGCATGATCGAGTCCTTCCCGCTGCGGCGCGTGATCCCGATGCTGTTCCGTGGCAGCGGCGACTGCAGCGCGGTCGACTGGACCTTCCTGGGCCTGACGATCGCCAACTGGTCGTTCCTGAACTTCCTGCTGGTCGCCGCGCTCGGAATCGGGCTGCTGCTGCGCCGGCGCTGAAGCGTCCCTTCAGAGCAGCGCGTCGCTCTTCTCGTCGCGCTCGTAGACCACATGCGCGCGCTCCACGATCAGCGGGTCGAGTACCGTTCGTTTTCTGGTCAATCCTGATCAATTTCAGAGATGAATCCCTGGTTGGGATAATCAAAAAAATAATTGGTTTTAATTTAAAATTAATATCGTGAAAATGATCCTAAACACAACCTGTACCCAAGCGTAGAGGCGCCGGATTCAGGTTATTTTTTCTTGCCATGTCGGTTATTAAATTCACGAATCTTCGCGTCAGTACGCGACTGGCCATGGCTTTTGGCAGCATCCTGCTGCTGATGGTCCTGTTGTCATTGATGGCTGTCCATAACCTGACGGGCTTGCGGTCGGATCTTGACAAGGTAGTCAACGACAACAACGTCAGGATGGAGTATTCGAACTCCATGCTCAACGCGATCGACGAGGTCAGGGTCCGCCTGCGCAACGTCGTGCTGGCGACCGATGAAAATGACCTGCGCGAGCAGCAGGCCAAGCTCAACCAGGAGCACGAAACCTATGAGCGGGCTCACCGCGCGCTGATGGCGACGCCGTCGAGCCAGAAAGGCCAGGTGTTGCGCGACCAGATCAATGCCGCCGCCGCCGTCGCGCGACCGCTCAATACCCAGGTGCTCGAACTTGGCCTGGCCAATCGAAATCAGGAGGCTCTGGCCCTGCTGCTCGAGAAGGCCGCGCCCGCGACCGATGTCTGGATCGGGCTGCTTGAGCAGCTGCTTCAACTTCAGAAGCAGCGCAACGCGCAAGCCAATCAGGACAGCCAAGCGGCCAGTCAGCAGGCCCTGGCCTGGCTCATCGGCGGCAACCTGTTCGGCATCGCGCTGACCGTGCTGCTGGGCGTGCTGGTGGCGCGTTCGATCACGGGCCAGCTCGGCGGTGAGCCCAGGACCGCGAGCGAACTCGCGCGCTCGATCGCCAGGGGCGACCTCAGCGTCAAGGTCGAGCTGCGTCCGGGCGACGACAGCAGCATGATGGCGTATTTCCAGCTCATGACCGAGAGCCTGTCACGGGTGGTCAGCCAGGTGCGCCAGAACGCCGAGAGCGTCGCCAGCGTCAGCACCCAGATCGCGCAGGGCAACTCCGATCTGAGTCAGCGCACCGAGGAGCAGGCCAGCTCGCTCGAGGAAACCGCCGCCTCGATGGAGGAACTCGGCGGCGCCGCGCGCCAGAATGCCGACACCGTCAAGCAGGCCACTGAACTCGCGCGCAGCGCCTCCGATGTGGCCGCCAGGGGAGGTCGGGTGGTCGAGCAGGTCATCGGCACCATGAAGGGTATCAACGACGCTTCGACCCAGATCGCCGACATCATCAACGTGATCGACGGCATCGCGTTCCAGACCAACATCCTGGCGCTCAACGCGGCGGTCGAGGCCGCGCGCGCGGGCGAGCAGGGTCGGGGTTTCGCCGTGGTCGCGAGCGAGGTGCGCAGTCTCGCGCAGCGCAGCGCCGGGGCGGCCAAGGAAATCAAAATGCTGATCACGACCAGCGTCGAGCGTGTCGAGCAGGGCAGCGTGCTGGTCGATCAGGCGGGTACCACAATGGCCGACGTGGTCACGGCGATCAAGCGCATGACCGACCTGATGGCCGAGGTTAACGTCGCGATCAACGAGCAGAGCGCCAGCGTGACCCAGGTCAGCGACGCCGTGACCGCGATGGACCAGGTGACGCAACAGAACGCCGCGCTGGTCGAGCAAAGCTCGGCCGCCGCGCAGAGACTCAAGGACCAGGCACAGCAGATGGTGCAGGTCGTCTCGGTCTTCAAGCTGTCCTGAAAAACTGGCAGCCCTGGGCAGAGGGCCGATCACGGGTGGCTAGCAGGCGGCTGACCGGGCCCCGAAAGGCCCGGCCCGGAATATCAGAGCAGCGCGCCGCTTTTCTCGCCGCGCTCGTAGACCACATGCGCGCGACCGACGATCAGCGGATCGAGCTTGCCGATCGCCTGCAGGTCCTTGTTGCCGTAGTTGAGCTTGTGCAGCACATAGCGCATCGCGCTCAGGCGCGCGCGTTTCTTGCAGTCGCTCTTGATCACGGTCCAGGGCGCGTCGGCGGTGTCGGTCTCGAAGAACATCGCCTCCTTGGCGCGCGTGTAGTCGTCCCATTTGTCCAGGCTCGCCAGATCGACCGGGCTCAGCTTCCACTGCTTGAGCGGATGCACCTCGCGCTCCTTGAAGCGGCGGCGTTGCTCGGCCTGGCTGACCGAGAACCAGAACTTGATCAGGTGCACGCCGCTGCGCACCAGATGGCGCTCGAAATCGGGCGCCTGGCGCATGAATTCCTCGTATTCGGCATCCGAGCAGAAGCCCATCACGCGCTCGACACCGGCGCGGTTGTACCAGCTGCGGTCGAACAGCACGATCTCGCCCGCAGTCGGCAGGTGCTGGACATAGCGCTGGAAATACCACTGGCCGCGCTCGACCTCGCTCGGCTTCTCGAGCGCGACCACATGCGCGCCACGCGGGTTCAGGTGCTCCATGAAGCGCTTGATCGAGCCGCCCTTGCCTGCCGCGTCGCGGCCCTCGAACAGGATCACGACCCGCTGGCCGGTCTCCTTGACCCAGGCCTGCAGCTTGAGCAGTTCAACCTGGAGCTGGTATTTCTGCTCCTCGTAGCTCGAGCGGCGCATCAGATGCCGGTAGGGGTAGCCGCCGTCGCGCCAGTCGATGGCCAGCTGGTCGTCCGGATGGCCCTTGACCGGCGCCGGTTCCTCGAGCAGGACCTGGCGCAGCACGGCCAGGTCATCGGCCGAGCTGCCTTCGAGCGTGGCGCGCAGGGCGGCGGCGCGTTGTGGCGCCGCGAGCTCGGTGTTGCCCAGCAGG
>JBDLVJ010000350.1:0-4729 GCA_039804875.1 Pseudomonadota bacterium
CCCAGCCTTTCCACGTCGCTGAAGTGTTCACCGGCTCGCCGGGCAAGTACGTGCCGCTGTCGGAAACCATCCGCGGTTTCAAGATGATTACCGCCGGTGAGTGCGATCACCTGCCGGAGCAGGCTTTCTACATGGTTGGCACCATCGACGAAGCCTTCGAAAAGGCCAAGAAGTTGGCGTAAAGCGGCGCACTGAGGCGGCTGGCGTCGTTGCAGTGCTCGCCGTGCTTTAAGTACGGCGGCGCGCTGCGCCTAGCCAACCCCCTCATTGCTTGCTTTCCATCCAACTTTTACAAGGAGTAATGATGAGCACGATACAAGTCGAGGTAGTGAGCGCCGAGGAGGCCATCTTCAGCGGTCGCGCCAAGTTTGTGGCGCTGCCGGGCGAAGCGGGTGAACTGGGCATCATGCCCGGCCACATCCCGCTGATCACGCGCATCAAGCCCGGTGCGGTGCGTATCGAGAAGGAAGACGGCGACGAGGAGTTCGTGTTCGTCGCCGGTGGCATCCTGGAAGTCCAGCCCAAGTGCATCACGGTGTTGAGCGACACCGCGATTCGCGGTCATGACCTCGACGAGGCCAAGGCCAATCAGGCGCGCAAGGCGGCCGAGGAAGCGCTCAAGAACGCCAAGAGCGATGTCGATCTGGCCAAGGCCCAGTCCGAGCTCGCCGTCATGGCGGCCCAGATCGCCGCGCTGCGCAAGTTCCGCCAGAAGAAGTAAGCCCTCAGGGCCCGCTTCGACCATTCGACAAGAGCCGCCTGCGGGCGGTTTTTGCTTTTGCGGTGCCTGGCCGGCTAGGGCACAATCCTGATTATGCGCAGTCCCCTGATCTCTGATGCCGAAGCCGACGAACTGGAAGCAACCTTTTATGCCGCCTTGCGGGCCGGGGATCTCGACCGGCTGATGGCCTGCTGGGCCGATGACGAGCAGGTGGTCTGCATCCACCCGGGCGGCGTCCGTCTGGTCGGTCTGCGGGCGGTTCGCGATTCCTTTCGCGAACTGCTGGCCCAGGGCGGCATTCGCATGCAGGTCCAGGAAGTGCAACGCGTCCATGCCCCTGGCTGCTGCATCCACAGCGTGGTCGAGCGCCTGGAGGTCATGACCGGCACCGGCCTGCGCCATGGTTATCTGCTGGCCACCAATGTCTATGCCAGGACCGAAGCCGGTTGGCGCCTGCTGGCGCACCACTCCAGTCCCGCCGATGCCGAGGCCATGGCCGAACTGACCGAGTATGGTCACACCCTGCACTGACCTGTCAGCCGTTGCGGCATGATGGGGCCTGTCTGGGAGTCTTTCTCGATGTCAGCGCTGCCGCAGGCAGCAGGAGCTTGAAGCATGGACGAGATTGTCAAGGCCGCGATGGCCAAATGGCCGGAGGTACCGGCCTGTTACGGCTGGCTGGGTCTGGATGCGCGCGGCCAGTGGTACATGCGTGACGATGAGGTGCAACGAGCGGGGTCTTTCGCCGGTACCGAGCCCGGCGGTCGCGGCCAGCGGCTCGAGCATGAAAAGCTGATCGCCTTCATCGGTCGCAACTACGGACCTGACGCCGAGGGCTGCTGGTTCTTCCAGAACGGGCCGCAGCGGGTCTATGTCGAGCTCGAGGCCGCACCCTGGATCTGGCGGCTGCAACCCGATGGAACCCTGCTTGGCCATACCGGGCAGCCGGCCAGTTATCTCGGCGGCTGGGTGGACGAGCAGGGGCGGCTCTATGTCGAAACCGAACTCGGGCTGGGCCTGGTACACAGCCAGGACATGCACCTGGCGGCCGACTGGGTGGAGCAGGGTCGCTGGCTGCCGCAGGAATGTCAGGCCGCCGAGTTGCCGCGACGCTTCGGTTTCGTGCTGAGTCCGCAGGCCAGTCGGCTCGGCTAGGACCAGTCTGGCTGGCGAACAAAAAAAGCCGACAAGGTCGGCTTTCTTTCTGTGCTTGCTACTGGCTGGGTGTGTTCACCCAACAGAGGCTTATTCGCCCTTGGGTTCGCTGAACTTGGCACCGCCCGCGTTGGCCATGTAGGCGGCGGCGCGCGAGATCTCGAGGTCGCTCAAGGCACCGCCGGCTTGAGACGGCATGGCATTCTTGCCCTTGAGCGCCGAGTTGGTCAGCGCCGCGAGGCCGGCGCCGATGCGCGGCGCCCAGGCGGCGGCATCGCCGAACTTGGGCGCGCCGAGGGCTCCGGCGGCATGGCAGGCGGCGCACTGCGCCTTGAAGGCCTGCTCGCCGGTCTTGGGTTCGCCGCCGCCGGTGGCGACTTGCAGTTCGACCGTGCCCACGCGCTGCAGGCGTTGGGCCATGGCGGCTTCCTCCTGAATGCTCCGGGTTTCGGTCTTGCCACAGCCACCAAGCAGCAGCGCAAAGCCGACCGCTCCGATCATGGGCAGGGTCCAGCCGCGGCGGGCATTGGGGTGGCCGGTCTGCAGCGCGTTCGCGAATTCGCTCATGTTGTCCTCGGGGGCTTGTGCTGGGTAAGGGGGAGCTCCCGAAGGCCGGGAGTGCTGATCAAATTATAGCCAAGCAGGGCACCTCAGCCCTCGACGGGCTGCTAGAATGGACAGTTAGCGTTCACCGCAAGCGGCTGTAGCTCAGTGGATAGAGTATCGGCCTCCGAAGCCGAGGGTCGTGGGTTCGATCCCCGCCAGCCGCACCATCGCTCACCAGGTTTTGTCAAGCAAAACCTTCACAAAGAGCCAACCGAACGGGTTGGCTTGTTTGTTTCTGGTCCTCTGTTGGTCGCCGGTCGGTGTGGCTGGTTCCGACTTGTGGAAAGTTGATGTCCGGCTTCGGCCAGGAGCAGTCCCTCACCCTGAGCACACGGGCGTCTGCTCTAGGCTGGATGCCGCCGGTCAGTTTCGGAGTGTCGATGACCGCTACAGGTGCAGAACCGGCCGTTGAACATTGACATCAACCCTGCGTCAATGTGCGCGGACCAATCCTGCAATAACTACACTTCCATCGTTAGAGCGTGTTATACACTTTTACCCGTGAGTTGCAGGGCTGTTCTATGCTTGCGGGATGAGCAGGAAGCCGTATCCTAGTGATTTGTCCGAAGAGAAATGGGCATTCGTGGCGCCGTACCTCACACTGATGAAAGAAGACGCGCCGCAGCGCGAGCATAGCCTGCGCGAGGTGTTCAACGCCCTGCGCTGGTTGGCTCGTTGAACCGCCCCGGGTTTTGCGGAGGCCCGGGGCGGTTCAGTGTTCCGGCTGACGCTGGACTGAGGCCGTCCTGACCTCGGCGTCGAGACGGCGAGAGGTCGTTGGCCGGGACTGGGATGCCCAGGCTGTCTGGTCATGACTGCGCCCAGGCAGCCGGCGGCGGCTCATGACAAAATGACCAGTCCCGGCATGGCCGATTTCTGGATATCTTCATGACCTCCGCTTCTGCGGCCTGCGACCGCGCCCAGGCCATGGTGCTGGCCGCCGGTCGTGGCGAGCGCATGCGCCCGCTGACCGACCACACCCCCAAGCCCCTGCTGGAAGTGCAGGGCAAGCCGCTGCTGCAGTGGCATCTCGACGCGCTGGCGCGGGCGGGCTGGCGCCAGGCGCTGATCAACACGGCCTGGCTCGGTGAACAGATCCCGGCGCGCTTTGGCAGCCGCTGGCCGCCCGAGGCCGCCGACGCGCCACCGACCCGGCTGGAACTGGCCTATTCGATGGAGGCGCGCGACTTCGGCGACGCGCTCGAGACCGCCGGCGGCATCGCGCGCGCCCTGCCCGGGCTCGCCGATTGCTTCTGGCTGGTCGCGGGCGATGTCCATGTGCCGGGCTTCGATTTTCCGCTGGCGGCGATGCAGCGCTTCGCCACCAGCGGCAAGCTGGCCCATCTCTGGCTGGTACCGAACCCGGCGCACCATCCGAAGGGCGACTTCGGCCTGTCGGACCAGGGGCTGGCACTGAACCTGCCGACCGATCATCCGGGGCCGCGCCATACCTACAGCACCATCGGACTGTACCGGCGCGAGTGCTTCGAGGCGCCATACTGCGCGATTCCGGCCGGCAATCCGCAGGGCCTCCGGGCGGCGCTGGCACCGCTGCTGCGCTCGGCGATGGACGCCGGGCAGGTCAGCGCCGAACTCTGGCTCGGGGGGTGGACCGATGTCGGCACCCCCGAGCGCCTGGCCCAACTCAATCAGCAACCGTCATCATGAGCGCAATTCCCCATCAGGCCATCCATGCCGACCGCCGTGCCCGCCTCGCCGCCCAGCTCGGCGCCGGTGGCATCGCGATTATCCCGACCGCCCCCGAGCGCCAGCGCAACCGCGACAGCGAGTACCTGTTCCGCTTCGACAGCTATTTCTACTACCTGACCGGCTTCACCGAGCCGCGTGCCTGGCTGGTGATCACGGCAGAGGGCCACAGCACGCTGTTCTGCCAGCCGAAGGACCTCGAACGCGAGATCTGGGATGGTTACCGGCTCGGTCCGCAGGCCGCGCCCGGCGCGCTCGGCGTCGACGAGGCGCATTCGGTGCACGAGCTCGGCGAACGGGTCCCGAAGCTGCTCGAGAACCGCCAGCAGCTCTGGTACCCGTTCGCGACCCATGTCGGGCTCGAGACCCAGGTCGATGGCTGGCTGCAGAAGGTCAGGGCGCGCGCGCGCTTCGGTGCCAGCTGCCCGGACACGCAACGCGACCTCTGCGTGCTGCTCGACGAGATGCGTCTGTTCAAGGACGCGCACGAGATCGACGTGATGAAGCGCGCGGCGCAGATCAGTGCCCAGGCCCATGTGC
>JBDLVJ010000351.1:0-3891 GCA_039804875.1 Pseudomonadota bacterium
GTAGAGCTTGACGTCGTCGTTGAAGCGCTTCTGGAAGCGCACGCCGAAGTCGGCAGCTGCCTTCTTCTGGTCGCCCTCGACGCCACCGGCCTCGGCGCAGACCACCTGGCCGTCGGCCATCGCGTCGCCCGCGAGCTTGGGCAGCTCGGCGGTGCAGATGCCGTCGCCACCCATGAACTTGGCGTTGATGCCGAGCGACTTCATCTGTTTGAGCATCGGGCCGCCGACCGAATCCATGCCGCCGAAGAACACGACATCGGGCTTCTTGCCCTTGAGCGTGGTCAGGATGGCCATGAAGTCGGTCGCCTTGTCCGAGGTGAACTCGCGCCCGACGATGGTGGCGCCGGCGGCCTTGACGGCCTTCTCGAACTCGTTGGCCACGCCCTGGCCGTAGGCCGTGCGGTCGTCGATCACGGCGACGCTCTTGCCCTTGAGCTGGTTGACCGCGTAGCGGCCCAGCGTGCCGCCGAGGTGGACGTCATCGGCCACGACGCGGAAGGCGGTCTTGTAGCCCTGGCGGGTGAATTTCGGATTGGTCGAGGAGGGCGAGATCTGCGGGATGCCGGCGTCGCTGTAGATCTTGGAGGCCGGAATCGTGGTGCCCGAGTTCAGGTGGCCGATGACGCCGTTGACCTTGGAATCGACCAGCTTTTGCGCCGCCGCCGTGGCCTGCTTGGGGTCGGCGGCATCGTCCTCGGCGACCAGCTCGAACTTGACGGCCTTGCCGCCGATCTTGACGCCCTTGGCGTTGAGCTCCTCGACCGCCAGACGGGCACCGTTCTCGTTGTCCTTGCCCAGGTGGGCAATCGCGCCGCTGGTCGGGCCGACGTGACCGATCTTGACCACTTCCTGGGCGCTGACCGCGCCGAAGGCGGCGGCCATGGCAGCGAGAACGGTGAGTTTCATCTTCATTTGCATCGCGACTCCTGTTGAGGCTAAAGGGGGCACTGAAGGGATTCAGGCCAGGCTGATACCTTACATGCAATTTCCGGGCCTGAGCACCCGCCGGATTCGGGGTTTACCCTGAGCCAGGGTCCGCCCCCTCCGCGCCGCCGACGAAAAAACGGCCCCCGATCCGTTGAAGCCGGGGGCCGTCCGTCCGTTGGCCCACGGGCCGCAGCAGGGAATGGGAGCGGGAGTCAGGCCGCCAGCGCGCGCTCGGCCGACTCGAGCGTGTTGACCATCAGCATGGTGATGGTCATCGGGCCGACGCCGCCGGGTACCGGCGTGATGTAGCCCGCCACTTCCCGCACGCCCTCGAAGTCCACGTCGCCGCAGAGCTTGCCTTCGTCGTCGCGGTTCATGCCGACGTCGAGCACGACGGCGCCGGGCTTGACCATGTCGGCCGTTAGCACCTGGCGCTTGCCGACCGCGGCGACGATCACGTCGGCCTGCAGCGTCATGGCCTTGAGATCGGGCGTCGCGCTGTGGCAGATCGTCACGGTGGCGTTCTGCTGCAGCAGCATCAGCGCCATCGGCTTGCCGACGATGTTGCTGCGCCCGATCACGACCGCGTGCTTGCCCTTGAGGTCGTAGCCGATGCTCTCGAGCATCTTCATGCAGCCATAGGGCGTGCAGGGCCAGAAGCCGGCCATGCCGGTCATCAGCGCGCCGGCGCTGGCGATGTGAAAGCCGTCGACGTCCTTGGCCGGGCTGATGGCCTCGATCACCTTCTGCGCGTCCATGTGGGCCGGCAGCGGCAGCTGGACCAGGATGCCGTGGATGGTCGGGTCGTTGTTGAGCGCCTCGACGCGGGCCAGCAGCTCGGATTCGGTCAGGCTGGCCTCGTACTTCTCGAGCACCGAATGCATGCCGGTGTCCTGGCAGGCCTTGACCTTGTTGCGCACATAGACCTGGCTGGCCGGGTTCTCACCGACCAGGATCACGGCCAGGCCGGGGGTCAGGCCCCGGGTCTTGAGCGCGCTAACGCGCTCGGCGACCTGGGTGCGCAGCTGGCGCGAAAGCGCGTTGCCGTCTATCAGTTGTGCAGTCATTCTTGCGGGGACTTTCAGTTCTTGGCGGGGGCCTGGCCGAGCGCGATCTTGAGCAGGTCGGCCACGGTGGCGGCGTTGAGCTTTTCCATGATGTTGGCGCGGTGCGCCTCGACCGTCTTGATGCTGATGCCGAGGTCGTCGGCGATCTGCTTGTTGAGCCGGCCGGCCACGATGCGCTCGAGCACCTGGGCTTCGCGCGAGGTCAGCTTGGCGATCAGCGCCTCGCGGCTGGCCACGACCTGCTGCGCCGCGAAGGATTCACGCGCCCGCTCCAGCATGCGCTCGACCAGCGGCAGCAGATGTTCCTCGTTGAAGGGCTTCTGGATGAAGTCCAGCGCGCCCTTCTTCATGGTCTCGACCGCCATCGGCACGTCGCCGTGGCCGGTGATGAAGACGATGGGCAGCGGCGACAGGCGCTCGATCAGGCGGTCCTGCAGTTCCATGCCGCTCATGCCGTCCATGCGGATGTCGGCGATCAGGCAGGCGACCTCGCGCGGGTCGAAGCGGCTCAGGAAGGCCTCCGCCGATTCGAAGCAACGGACGCGGTAATCCTTGCCTTCGAGCAGCCATTGCAGCGAGTCGCGCACCGCCTCGTCGTCATCCACGACATAGACCGTGCCCTTTTTCGGGATCAAACTCATCTCATTCTTTCGCTATCAGGCCGGCGGAAGGGGCCGGCGTTGTCGTTTCCGCATCGCTCCGAGTGGGCTCGGTGACCGGAATCCAGAAGCTGAACTCGCAGCCCACGATACCGTCCGGATTGTAGAGGTTTCGCGCCTGCAGCCGGCCGTGGTGGGCCTCGACGATCGAGCGGCAGAGCTTGAGCCCGATGCCCATGCCCTCGGCCTTGGTGCTGTAGAAGGCCTCGTAGATGCGCTCGAGCATCTCGGGCGGCACGCCCTGGCCGGTGTCCTGCACGCAGAATTCGACCACCGGGTGCTGCTCGATCAGGCGCTGGCTGACGCGCAGCTCGACATGGCGCTGGATCGGCGGGCGCTGCGCCTGCTGGATCGATTCCCCGCCATTCTTTATCAGGTTGATAAGCACCTGCTCGATCAGGATCGGGTCCACCATCAGGGCCGGCAGCCGGGCCGCCAGATAGCTGTTGAGCCGGATCTGGTGGCGGCGCAGTTCGATCTCGGCCAGCTCGGTCGCGTTGCCCACCATCTGCGCCACGTCGGACAGGGTCACATTGGGTTCGCTGCGCTTGACGAAGGCCCGGATGCGCTGAATGATCTGGCCGGCCCGCTGCGCCTGCTTCATGGTCTTCTCCAGCGCGCCGAGCAGTTCCTCCTCGTTGATCTGCTGGCGCTTGAGGCGCGAGATCATGCCGCTGCAGTAGTTGTTGATCGCGGTCAGCGGCTGGTTGAGTTCATGCGCGACGCTCGAGGCCATCTCGCCCATCGTGATCAGGCGGCTGGCGGTCTGGGCGCGCTCGGCCTGCTGCGCGCCGAGCTCCTCGGCATGGCGGCGCGCGGTGATGTCGCTGGCGATCACCATCTGCGCCATCCGTCCGTCGACCCAGGTCAGGTAGCGTGTGCGCACCTCCAGCCATTTGTCGAGCTCGGGCAGCCAGATCTCGGCGCTGCCGCCGTTGCCACCATGGCCGCCGACGGCCGCCGTCTCTCCCGCCAGCTGGGCCACTGTCGCCTCGGCCGGTCGCGGCGCGATGCAGGCCAGGTCCAGCAGCTGGCGGTGCCCGTCGCCACGCTGTCCGAGCCAGTTGCGGTACATCTTGTTGGCGAACAGCAGTTCGACGCTGCCGAGCGGGGCGACCGAGATCGCCGTGTCCAGGCTGTCGAGAACGGTGGCGAAGCGCTCGTAGGAGGCGCTGAGCTCCTCGCGCACCCGCTTGGGTTCGGTGATGTCCGTGATCGAGGTCATCCAGCCGGTCTGG
>JBDLVJ010000352.1:0-8930 GCA_039804875.1 Pseudomonadota bacterium
TGTTGATGCAGCGGTCCCAGACCTGCTGCTGGCAGGCCAGGTCGGCCGCCGCCAGCAGCTCGCGGTCGCTCATGCCGCCGCGCTGGTGCAGGTTGGTCTGGTAGTTCCATTCGCGCACGCCCTCGCTCCGCAGGCCGTTGGCGATGGCCCAGAGCGCGCGCTGCAGGCCGGGATTCTGTTGCGCCGCCGCCTTTTCGGCCGGGCTCAGGGGGGCGGGGGCCGGTGCCACCGCGGTGGCCTGGCCCAGCGCCTCCTGCGCGAGCTGCTCGTAGAAGCCCGTGCCGTTCGCGATGCGCTGCAGCAGCGCGCGCGCCTGGGCATCGTGATCCGGTCCCTGCAGCGCCAGCAGCGCGCGCGCCTGCCAGTAGGTCCAGGTCGGGTCGCGCCGCTGTGCCTCGCTCATCTGGGCGATCGCGCTCTGCACCTGCTTCCAGTCGGCCGAACGCAGCGCGGCGCGCGTCTTCCAGGCCAGCATCTCGTCGTTGAGGTAGCGTTCCTGGGCCTGGTTGAAATAGTCGAGCGCGCGCGGCGACAGCTTCTGCGCCGCCTGGCGGCCGATCACGCCCCAGACCCAGCTGCGCTCCTCGTCGGTCAGCTGGGTGCGCCAGCGCAGCTTGCCGAGCTGTTCGGCCGCCTCCTCGTGGTTCTTCGCCGCCAGCCGCACCAGCGCCAGTGTGACCAGTTCCTTGGTGCGCGGGCGCAGCGCGGTCAGCTTGTCATCAAGGTAACGCGCCGGGTTGGCGTGGATCTCCTCGACCGTCACGGCCCATTCCCGGTCGAGCATGGCGACGGCCTGGGTCGCGACACGCAGGCGGCCGCTCTCCATCCCGAGGCGGGCGCGTTGCCAGGCGGCATCCACGTCGAGTTCCTCGCGCTGCAGCAGCGCGCGCGCGGCGCTGGCGCAGCCTTCATCGGCTTCCTTCTGGCCCAGCCAGAGCTGGCGCACGGTCTCGGCCGCCGGGCCGCGCTGCCCCGGGGGCGTGGCCAGCAGGGCATAGCACTGGACCTCGCGGTCGTCGTTCATGCGGTATTGCGCTTGCTCGAGGCGGAAGTTCTGCCAGTCGCCGCGCCGGCCCAGCAGCAGCAGCCAGTCATTGCGCAGCCGGTCCTCGTAGTAGCTGCCCGACCAGCGGCTCAGGAAGGCGCGGATCTCGTCCGGGCTGGCGCTCTCGAGCCGCGCGCGCAGCTCCCAGTAGGCGCCCAGGGGCTCGAGCAGATGGCCCTGCAGGCGTGGCAGAGCCTCGCGCAGCGTGCGCGGGTCGTTCTTGCGAAAAGCCTCGCGCATGTCCTGCAGGGCCCGCTCGGGCCCGCTCTGGGCGCTTGCCGTCGCGGGAGCACCCAGCAACGCGGTCGACATGGAAAGCGTGGTAAAAATCGACCACAATCCTGCCAGGGTCACATTTCTCATCATAGGGCGATTATGGACAACAATGACCGAGTCGTGCAGGCGGGCCGGGCGGCCCAGAAGGCCGTCTGGCGCAAGCAGCTGGTGGCCGAGCGCCTGCTGCTGGAGGACAGGCTGGCGCGCAACGAGGCCCTGCAGCGCGTCATGCGGGTCTGGCTGGTCGATCGTCCCGATGCGGTGATCGGCGCCTACTGGCCGATCAAGGGCGAGTTCGATCCCCTGCCGGCGCTGTTCCGCTGGCAGGAGGCCGGCATGGAGGCCGACGCGGCCGGCGCCTCGCAGCGGCGCCGGATCGGGCTGCCGGTCATCAACAAGATCGACAAGACGTTGAGCTTTCATCGCTGGTACCCCGGTTGCGAGATGGAGGAGGATGCCTTCGGCATTCCTAAGCCCAAGGACACCGAGTTGGTGCATCCGACCCTGCTGTTTGTTCCCTGCGTCGGCTACGGGCCGGGTGGTTACCGGCTCGGCTATGGCGGCGGCTTCTACGACCGCACCCTGGCCGCGCTGGCGCCCCGGCCCTTCACCGTGGGCCTGGGTTACACCCACGGCTTCCTGCCCGAACTCGAACCCGAGCCGCATGACCTGGCGCTCGACGCGCTGCTCAACGACAACGGGGTGGTCTGGCCGCTGCCCTGAGGAAGGCCGCGCTCCTTATGATGTCGGGACCATCCTCTCCGGTCATTCCGACTTCCTGCCGCCGCCATGCCACCGATCCAGCTCTTCGATCCCGACTCCAGCACCTACACCTACCTGCTGTTCGATGAAGCCAGCCGCGAGGCCCTCATCATCGACCCGGTCGACAGCCAGCTCGAGCGCGATCTGGCCGTGCTGCGCCAGTACGGACTCAAGCTGCTGTGGACGCTCGAAACCCATGCGCACGCCGACCACATCACGAGCGCGGGCCTGCTGGCCGAGCACGCCGGCGCGCGTACCGTGGTCCCGGCCGGCTGCGGCATACAGACGGCGGCGGTCCAGCTGCAGGATGGCGACCGGCTCGAATTCGGCCGCCAGTCGCTCCAGGCCCTGGCCACGCCCGGTCACACCGCCGGCAGCATGAGCTACTACTGGGTCGGCGACGGCCAGCGCCATGTCTTCACCGGCGACACGCTGCTGATCAACGGCTGCGGCCGCACCGACTTCCAGTCGGGCAGCGCCGAGGCGCTCTGGCACAGCATCACCGACCGCCTGTTCACCTTGCCGGCCGACACCACGGTCTGGCCCGGCCATGACTACCACGGGCGCAAGCACTCGAGCATCGGCCATGAGCAGGCGCACAATCCGCGCCTGGCCGGCAAGACGCTGCAGGAGTTCAGCGCGATCATGGAGGGCCTGCACCTGCCCCGACCGCGCCGGATCGACGAGGCCGTGCCGGCCAACCTGAGCCTGGGCCTGCGCCATGACGCCGATGGCGCCTGGCTGCTGCGGCCGCGCCCGGCCGCCGGTTACGCGGGTGATGTTTCGCCGCAGCTGGCCTGGGCCTGGGTCCGCACCGGCGAGGCGGTGCTGGTCGATGTGCGAACCGATGCCGAACGGGCCTGGGTCGGCTTCGTGCCCGAGGCGACGGCCCTGGCCTGGAAGCAGTGGCCCGGCATGGCGATGAATCTGGACTTCGATGCCGCGCTGCTGCAGGCGGCTGGTGGCCGCAAGGTCGTGCTGCTCTGCCGCAGCGGCGTGCGTTCGGTGGCGGCGGCCAGGCGGGCGACCGAACTCGGCATCGAGGCCTATAACATCCTCGAGGGCTTCGAGGGCGATCCGGATGGCCAGGGGCAGCGTGGCCATCTCGGCGGTTGGCGTTTTCATGGGCTGCCCTGGCGCCAGAATTGATGCGATTTTGTTCAATCAAGGGTAAACCCTGATGGCGGTCTGATTATCATGGCGGCATGAGCTTTCTTGCCATCGACGTTGGTAACACCCGCCTCAAGTGGGCGCTTTACGACAAGCCTGTCGTGGATGCCCGCCTGCTCGCGCATGGGGTGCAGTTTCTCGAGAACATCGAGACCCTGGCCGAGGGCGACTGGAGCCGCATCGCCGCGCCCCGCCAGGTGCTTGGTTGTGTGGTCGCCGGCGAGGCCGTCAGGCGCCGCGTCATCGAGCAGCTCGAGCTCTGGGATGTCACGCCGCAGTGGGTGGTGTCGAGCAGCGCCGAGGCCGGCCTGGTCAACGGCTACGACCATCCGTCGCGCCTGGGCTCGGACCGCTGGGTGGCGATGATAGGCGCGCGCCAGCGCCTGATCGCGCGCGGCCAGCGCCGTCCCTGCGTGCTCGTGATGGTCGGCACGGCCGTCACGGTCGAGGCGATCGACGCCGAGGGCCGCTTCCTGGGCGGCATCATCCTGCCGGGCCACGGCATCATGCTGCGCGCGCTCGAGTCCGGCACCGCGGGTCTGCATGTGCCGACCGGCGAGGTGCGCGATTTTCCGACCAATACCAGCGATGCGCTGACCAGCGGCGGTACCTTCGCGATCGCCGGCGCGGTGCAGCGCATGGTCGACAACCTGCGCCGTCACAGCGGCCAGGAGCCGGCCTGCATCATGACCGGCGGCGCCGGCTGGAAGATGGCGCCCAGCATGACGGTTCAGTCCGAGTTGGTCGAGAGCCTGATCTTCGACGGCCTGCTCGCGATCGCGCACCACCGCTTCGGCGCCACGGCGGCGGCCTGAGCCACGCGCTGGCCGTGGCCTCCACGGCGCACCGGAGCGCCTGCCGCCTCAGGCCGCCGGGCGGCCCAGCCAGCGCCTGGCCAGTTCGACCCAGAAGCTCGCGCCGACAGGGATCAGTTCGTCATTGAAGTCGTAATGCGGGTTGTGCAGCGTGCACGGGCCGGCGTCATGGCTGCCGCCCGCGTAGCCGGTGCGGTGGTCGCCGTCGCCGTTGCCCAGGAACAGGTAGGCCCCTGGCCTGGCTAGCAGCATGAAGGCGAAATCCTCGGCGCTCATGGTCGGTTCCTGCGTCAGCGTCAGCCCGGGACCGACCAGATCCAGCATCACCTCGCGCGCGAAGGCAGCTTCTGGGGCGCTGTTGACCGTGGGCGGGTAGTTGCGCTCGAACTCGAACTCGCAGCTGGCGCCGAAGGCCGCGCAGCTGTGGACCGAGAGCTCGCGCATGCGCCGCTCGATCAGGTCCAGCACCTCGGTCGTGAAGGTGCGCACCGTGCCCTGGATCTCGCAGCTGTCCGGCACCACGTTGGTGGCCTCGCCGGCATGGATCATGGTGACAGAGATCACGCCGGTATCGATCGGCCTCTTGTTGCGCGAGATGATGGTCTGGAAAGACTGCACCAGCTGACAGGCGAGCGGGATCGGGTCCACCGCCCGGTCCGGCATCGCCGCGTGGCCGCCCTTGCCTCGGATCGTGATCTTGAACTCGTTGCTCGAGGCCATCACCGGCCCCGGGCTCACGGCCAGGCTGCCGGTCGGCAGACCGGGCCAGTTGTGCAGTCCGAACACCGCCTCCACCGGCCAGCGCTCGAACAGGCCGTCGGCGATCATCTCGCGCGCGCCGCCGCCGCCTTCCTCGGCCGGCTGGAAGATCAGCACCACGCTGCCATCGAAGTCGCGCCGCCGCGCCAGTTCGCGCGCCGCCGCCAGCAGGATCGCGACATGGCCGTCGTGGCCGCAGCCGTGCATCCGGCCCGGGTGGCGGCTCGCGTGCTCGAAGCGGTTGAGCTCGGTCATCGGCAGCGCGTCCATGTCGGCGCGCAGGCCGATCGCGCGGCCGCAGGCGCCGCCGTCGCGGCCATGGATCAGCCCGACCAGGCCGGTGCGACCCAGGCCACGGTGTACCGGTATGCCCCATTCGGCCAGCCGGCCCGCGATCAGGTCGGCGGTGCGCAGCTCCTCGAAGGCCAGCTCGGGATGGGCATGGATATCGCGGCGCAGACGCGCCATCTCGGGCGCTTGCGCGACCAGGGTATCGATCAGTTTCATAGCAAGGCTCCGGCCATGGCTACATATTAGGCCATCGGCGTGTCGGCCGCCCAGGTCCTGACTTTCGGTCTCGTGACTTTTTGCCCTGAGGGGGCAAGGGCGGCTTGCCGGCCAAGCGACGGTTTGAATTTCTTGCCTCGCGCGAGGCGGTCGCGAAAAGGCTGAAATCTTTGTATATAATCACGGCTTCTGATCGATGCGCAATGCGTCGTATTCCTCGATAGCTCAGTCGGTAGAGCGCCGGACTGTTAATCCGTAGGTCCCTGGTTCGAGCCCAGGTCGAGGAGCCAGAATTGCAACGCGGGATTAGCTCAGTTGGTAGAGCGATACCTTGCCAAGGTATAGGTCGAGAGTTCGAGTCTCTTATCCCGCTCCAGCGTTTTCACGCTCGAGCAGTCCGCCCATGTGGCTCAGTGGTAGAGCACCCCCTTGGTAAGGGGGAGGTCGGCAGTTCGATCCTGCCCATGGGCACCAGTCAAGCCGTTCGGCGCTGACTGCTGCTGATCACAGCCATCCCTTCTCGTGCTTTCCGGTTGCATCCGGCCTGTCGACTTCGGTCGCCGTGCTTTTCTGTTCCTGTTCGCCGGATTGCCGCCACAAGAACAACAAGGCCCTGAAGGGCCTTGTTTGAGCTTGGTGATTCGGGGCGCCAACCGCCCCTTCCGATCAGCCCGCCGACAGACCGGCCAGATCGCGCAGGACCTGCACCTTGTCGGTCCTCTCCCAGGTGAACTCGGGTTCGTCGCGGCCGAAGTGACCGTAGGCGGCGGTCTTGCCGTAGATCGGGCGCAACAGGTCCAGCATCTGGATGATGCCGCGCGGGCGCAGGTCGAACACCTCGCGCACGATCTCGGCGATGCGCTCGTCCGGGATCACGCCGGTGCCCTCGGTGTAGACCGTGATGTTCATCGGCTGCGCGACGCCGATCGCATAGGCGACCTGGATCTGGCATTGCTTGGCCAGGCCGGCTGCGACGATGTTCTTGGCCACGTAGCGCGCGGCGTAGGCGGCCGAGCGGTCGACCTTGGTCGGGTCCTTGCCGCTGAACGCGCCGCCCCCGTGCGGGCAGGCGCCGCCGTAGGTGTCGACGATGATTTTGCGTCCGGTCAGGCCGCAGTCACCCTGCGGCCCGCCGATGACGAAGCGGCCGGTCGGGTTGATCAGGTACTGGGTGTCCTGCAGCCAGGCCGACGGCAGCACCGGCTTGATGATCTCCTCGATGATGGCCTCGGTGAAGCTGGCTTTCATCCTGGTCGGCGACTCCGACTGATCCGGGCTGTGCTGGGTCGACAGCACCACGGTGGCGATGCTGTGCGGCTTGCCATCGACATAGCGCAGCGTGACCTGGCTCTTGGCGTCCGGGCGCAGGAAGGGCAGGCGGCCGTCCTTGCGCAGCTGGGCCTGGCGCTCGACCAGGCGGTGCGCGTAGTAGATCGGCGCCGGCATCAGGTCCGGCGTCTCGTCGCAGGCGTAGCCGAACATCAGGCCCTGGTCGCCAGCGCCGATGTTGAGGTAGTCGTCTGAGGCATGATCCACGCCCTGGGCGATGTCGTTGCTCTGCTTGTCGTAGGCGACCAGCACGGCGCAACCCTTGTAGTCGATGCCGTACTCGGTGCTGTCGTAGCCGATGCGCTTGATCGTGTCGCGCGCGACCTGGATGTAGTCGACATTGGCCTGGGTCGTGATCTCGCCGGCTAGCACCACCAGGCCGGTGTTGGTCAGGGTCTCGGCGGCGACGCGGCTGCGCGGGTCCTGCTCGAAGATCGCGTCGAGGATGGCATCCGAAATCTGGTCAGCCACCTTGTCGGGGTGGCCTTCGGAAACCGATTCGGAGGTGAAGAGGTAGTCGCTGGACATTGAGTGGGCTCCATGGGAAGTTGGCGCGTTGCCAACCTCTGACGAAGCCTGGCGAACGCTTTAGCAGAATTTATGGGTCGCCCTGCAAGTAGTTCAGTAACTCGGCGACACGGCAATTCTACGACTTGCCGTGTCTAGCGTCGATAATTACCTTGTGATGAAACATGTCTTTCGATCGTTGGAGGCCTGGCCGCTGCCCTTGCTGCATGCCTTGGGCTGGTTGCTGGGCTGGCTGTCCTGGCTGGGTTCGCCGTCCTACCGGCGTCGCTGGGCCTGCAACACCCGCCTGGCCGGTGTGACGGGCGCGGCGCGCTGGGCCTCGATCGGCGAGGCCGGCAAGCTCAGCGCCGAGCTGCCCCGACTCTGGTTGGGTCGGCCAGTGCCCTGGCGCTGGGACGGCGCCGAGCATATCGAGGCGGCGCGTCAGGCAGGCCACGGCATGCTGCTCCTGACGCCGCATCTGGGCTGCTTCGAGATCGCGGCCCAGGCCTACGCGGCCTCCTTCGGTCTGGGGCCAGATGCCCGGCCGATCACGGTGCTGTATCGGCCGCCGCGTCAGGCCTGGCTGCGCGAGCTGGTCGAGGCCAGCCGGGCCCGGCCGGGGCTGGCGACCGCGCCGACCACCCTGGCCGGCGTGCGCCAGCTGATGGTGGCGCTCAAGCGGGGCGACGCGGTCGGTCTGCTGCCCGATCAGGTGCCACCCGAGGGCCAGGGCCTGTGGGCACCGTTCTTCGGCCAGCCGGCCTACACCATGACGCTGTCGGCGCGCTTCGCCCGCCTGCCCAACACCCGCGTGCTGCTGGTCTGGGGCGAGCGCCTGTCCTGGGGCCGTGGCTATGTCGTGCATGTCCTCCCGCTCGAACAGGTGCTCGACGCGCCGCTGGCGGGTGACATGGGAGAACTGGTGAACCAGATCAACCTGGCGATGGAGCGCGTGATCGCGCGCTGTCCACGGCAGTATCTCTGGGGTTACGCCCGCTACAAGTCGCCGCGCCCAGCAGCCTGAGTCCGCGCTTGGGTTCTCCGGTGCAAGGCCAGCGCCGGACCGCCCGCTCAGGCGTCGGTTGCCGGCGCGGCGGGTGCCGCCGGCTCGTCCGGCACGCCAGCGTCCACCGGATGGGTCCAGTCCCAGAGCAGGGTCGCGACATCGTCGAGCCCCTGTTTCTTGAGCGCCGAGAACAGCCTGACCTCGCCGCCGCCGGCCTGCAGCCGCGTGATCGACAGCACCTTGGCCGCCTCGCTGCGGGTCAGCTTGTCGGACTTGGTCAGCAGCACCAGGAACTTGAGCCCCTGTTCGACGCGCGGCCGCACGATCTCGAGCAGCGCCTCGTCGAGCTCGGTCAGACCCAGGCGCGGATCGCACAGCAGCACGATGCCGCGCAGGTTGGGCCGGCTGACCAGGTAGTTGGCCATCACCTGCTGCCAGCGCCGCTTGGCTTCCTGCGGCACGGCGGCGTAGCCATAGCCGGGCAGGTCGGCCAGCACCGCATCGACCGCGCCCTGCTTGCCGAGCGCGAACAGGTTGATGCTCTGCGTGCGTCCCGGTGTCTTGGAGGCGAAGGCCAGCCGCTTTTGCTGCGTCAGCGTGTTGATGCTGGTCGACTTGCCCGCGTTGGAGCGGCCGACGAAGGCGATCTCGGGCACCTCGAGCGCCGGCAGGTGGTGCAACTGCGGTGCCTCGGTCAGGAAACGCGCGGTGTGCAGCCAGCCGTGGGCCATTTTGACATCGGATGCTGGCC
>JBDLVJ010000353.1:0-4807 GCA_039804875.1 Pseudomonadota bacterium
CAGCTCGGCGCCGGCCAGCGCGTTGAGCAGCGAGCTCTTGCCCGCGTTGGGCTGGCCCGCGATCACGACCTTGATGCCCTCGCGCAGCAGCGCGCCCTGGCGCGTGCGCTGCATGACCTGGTCCAGCCGCGCCCGCAGGCGGTCGAGCTGGCCCTGGGCATCGGCCTGCTGCAGGAAGTCGATCTCCTCCTCGGGGAAGTCGAGCGTGGCCTCGACCAGCATGCGCAGGTGGACCAGGGCCTCGCGCAGCCGCTCGACCTCGCGCGAGAACTCGCCCGCCAGCGAACGGCTGGCGCTGCGCGCGGCCGCCTCGGTGCTGGCGTCGATCAGGTCGGCGATCGCCTCGGCCTGCGCCAGGTCGATCTTGTCGTTCAGGAAGGCGCGCTCGGTGAACTCGCCCGGCTGCGCCAGGCGCAGACCGGCCAGGCGTGGCCGGTCCGTCGCCGGATCGGTCTCGGCGGCGGCGGCCAGGCAGCGCGCCAGCAGCAGCTGCAGCACCACCGGTCCGCCATGCGCCTGCAGCTCGAGCACGTCCTCGCCGGTGTAGGAATGCGGCGCCGGAAAGTAGAGCGCGAGTCCGTGGTCGATCACGCCGCCGTCGGCGTCGCGCAGCGGGCCGTAAGTCGCCTCGCGGGCTTTCAGCGCCCTGGCGCAAAGCGCCTGCACCAGGCGATCCAGGCCGCGACCCGAAACGCGGACGATGCCGACGGCTCCGCGCCCCGGGGCGGTGGCAATGGCGACGATGGGGTCCTGGTGGCGCGGCAGCATGGTCGGGATCTCGGGCGAAATACGGAAAAGGAAAGGGAGCAAGCCTCCCAATGAAAAAGGGCCGCTGTCGCGGCCCCTGGGGGAGTCGGCTTACTTCGCCTTCTTGAACAGCTCGGTTGGCAGCGTGATCTTCAGCGGCACACCCATGCGGCTGTTGATATGCGCCTGCTGCAGGATGGTCAGCGTGTTGTTGGTGATCCAGTACAGCACCAGACCGGCCGGGAAGCTGAAGAACATGACCGAAAACACCAGCGGCATGATCCACATCATCTTGGCCTGCATCGGATCCGGCGGCAGCGGGTTGAGCGCGGTCTGGACAATGGTGGTCAGCGTCAGCACCACCGGCAGGATGTAGAACGGGTCCTTGGACGACAGATCGGTGATCCAGCCCAGCCAGGGCGCGTTGCGCATCTCGACGCTGGCCAGCAGCACGGTGTAGAGCGCGATGAAGACCGGGATCTGGATCAGGATCGGCAGGCAGCCGCCCAGCGGATTGACCTTTTCCTCGCGGTAGATGCGCATCATCTCCTGCTGCATCTGCTGCGGCTTGTCCTTGAGGCGCTCGCGCATTTCCTGGATGCGCGGGTTGACCGCCTTCATCTTGGCCATGCTGCGGTAGGCATTGGCGTTGAGCCAGTAGAACGCCGCCTTGATCACGACCACCAGCAGCACGATCGCCCAGCCCCAGTTGCCGACCAGGGCATGAATCTTTTCCAGCAGCCAGTAGAGCGGCTTGGCGACGATGGTGGTCCAGCCGTAGTCCTTGACCAGCTCCAGGCCCGGGGCCAGCTGCTCAAGCACCTTCTCTTCCTGCGGCCCGACGAACAGACGGGCCTCGACGGCCTTGCTCTGGCCGGGCGCGATCGCGCCGAGCTCGATCTTCTGGCCGGCGCGATACAGGGCGACGCCCGGCACCTTCTCGGCATAGTTCTCGCGCGCGACGCCCGCATCAAGCAGCCAGGCGCTGGCGAAATGGTGCTGCACCATCGCGACATAGCCATCGTTGGCGCTCTTGCTGAAGTCGGCCTTGTTCTTGTCGATGTCCTCGAAGGTGATCTTCTGGAACTTGGCGGCCTCGCTGTAGACCGCCGGACCGGTGAAGGTCGAGGCGAAGGGCACGCCGCTGTCCTTGGTCATGCCATCGCGCACCAGCTGCAGATACAGCTGCGGCGAGACCGGGGCCGCGCCCTGGTTGAGCACCTCGTGCTTGACCGCGATGTCATAGGTGCCACGCTTGAGCGTGTAGGTCTTGACCAGCACCACGCCGCCGACCGGGGCCGACTCGAAGCGCAGGCTCAGGCTGTCCTGACCCTCGGCCAGATCGCTGGCCTGGCCGACCAGGCGCATCGCGACCTTGTGGTTGGGCAGCGCGGCGCCGCCGAGCAGGCCGGTCTGCGCCACGTAGGTGTGCTGCTCGTTCTGCACCAGCAGGCGCACCGGATCGGACTGACCGGTCGTGGTGTGGTGCTTGAGCAGATCAACGCCGATCAGGGAGCCGCCTTCGCTGTCGAAGCTCAGCTTGAGCAGGTCGGTGCTGACGACATGGGTCTGGCGCGGGATCGCCGGCGCGGCGGCCGTGTCAGCCGCCACGGCTGCCGCGCCGGGCAGGGCCGCGACCGGCTGAGCGCCGGCTGCCGGCGCGCTGACGGCCGGCTTGTCCTGCGGCGCCGGGAAGAAGGTCTTGGGTCGGCCGTTGTGAACCTGCCACGCATCCCAGAGCAGGACCAGGGAAAAGGCGAATATCACCCAGAGTATGGATCGGCGGATGTCACTCATGACGGGTCGTTTCCGTAGGGTCGGTAATGAGGCGGGAGAACGGGCGCGAGGCCCGCTCGGGCACGGGGTCGCGGCCACCGGCACACCAGGGATGGCAGCTGCACAGGCGCTTGAGCGTGAGCCAGGAGCCTGACACCGCGCCGTGATGCTCGAGCGCCCGCAGGGAGTAAGCGGAGCAGGTCGGTTCGAAACGGCAGCCCGAGCCGACCCAGGGACTCAGCAGCAGCCGGTAGGCCCGGACCAGGGCCATCAGGCTCTGGCGGGGCAGGTCAGACAGGCGCATCGTCAGCCTGGGGGGCCGGGGTGACGGGCGGCGCGACGGCCGGTGCGCGCTGGCGCCGGGCCAGCCGCTCGCCGAGCAGTTGCTGCAATTCGGCGCGCGCCTCGCGCCTGAGCGCGTCGGAGGTCGCGCTCGGGAAATCGTCACGCGAAAAACCGCTGCGCAGCCGCACCACCATCGGGAGTTGCGGCAAGCCAGCGGTCAGTTCCCGCGCCACGGCATAGATCTGCCGGCGCAGGGTATTTCGGGTCACGGCACGACGGGCCCAGCGCTTGGGAACGAGCACACCCAGCCAGGCACCGCCACCCGGAAACAGGTCCGGCACACCGCCCGGCTCATGGCTCTTGGCCATGTGGAGCGCGAAGTGGAGCGTCTTGGCCACGGGAGGGCCGGACGACATCACCGCGTCGAACTGGGCGCGCTGGAGAATGCGTTGCGTGGACACAGGGGTCGGCAAGACCGACACGGCGCGCCGGGACGCCGGGGCTTAGACGCCCAGGCGCTTGCGGCCCTTGGCGCGGCGGGCGTTCAGGACGGCGCGGCCGCCCTTGGTGGCCATGCGAACCAGGAAGCCGTGGGTACGGGCGCGCTTGATCTTGGAAGGTTGATAGGTGCGTTTCATGATGGGTTCCTGTCGGGCGCACCGCTGTCAGCACGCCGGGTTGAAATTTGACGGTATCGGGAAAACCCATGATTATCACAAAAAATGACCCGGAAGACAAACCTTGTTTCGCACGACCCGTTTCGCAGGGCCCGCCGAAGCGGTTTTCCAGCTTGTGGATAACTCGCCGCAGGCACTACAATCACCAGCCCGGCGCCCCGCGAACCGCAGTTTTCCCGTGTTTTTCCACACCCTCCCCCCTTGCCCATGAGCCAACCCAGCCTGTTGCCCGAAGCGTCCGACCTGTGGCAAGCGTGCACCGAGCGGCTGGCGCAGGAAATCCCGGAGCAGCAGTTCAACACCTGGATCCGCCCGCTGCTGGCGCGCGTGTCCGAGAGCGGCGACAAGGTCACGCTGGCGGTGGCCAACCGCTTCAAGATGGATTGGATCCGGGCCCAGTACGCCGGCAAGATCAGCGCGGCGCTGGAGATCGCGGCCAGCCGCCAGGTGGCGCTCGAACTCGTGCTCGCGCCGCGCGAGCCGGCCCAGCGCGCCAGCGCGCCGACGCAACGCAGCAGCCAGGCCTATCAGCCGCCCGTGTTCGCGGAACTGCCCGACAGTCCGGTGCCCGAACCCAGGATCGACACGCACAAGCACCGCATCAACAACGCGCTGACCTTCTCGACCCTGGTCGAGGGCTCGGCCAACCGGATGGCGCGCGCCGCCGCGATGCATGTGGCGCACAACCCGGGCCTGCTCTACAACCCGCTGTTCATCTACGGCGGCGTCGGCCTCGGCAAGACCCACCTGATGCACGCGATCGGCAACCAGCTGCTGGCCGACAAGCCCGGGGCCAAGGCGCTCTACATCCACGCCGAGCAGTTCGTGACCGACGTGGTCAAGTCCTACCAGCGCAAGACCTTCGACGAATTCAAGGAGCGCTACCACTCGCTCGACCTGCTGCTGATCGACGACGTGCAGTTCTTCGCCAACAAGGAGCGCACGCAGGAGGAGTTCTTCAACGCCTTCGAGGCGCTGCTGACCAAGAAGAGCCATATCGTGATGACCAGCGACACCTACCCCAAGGGCCTGGCCGACATCCACGAGCGCCTGGTTTCACGCTTCGACTCGGGGCTGGCGGTCGCGATCGAGCCGCCCGAGCTCGAAATGCGGGTCGCGATCCTGATCAACAAGGCCGAGGCTGAGGGCGCGCTGATGCCCGAGGAGGTCGCCTTCTTCGTCGCCAAGAACGTGCGCTCGAACGTGCGCGAGCTCGAAGGCGCGCTGCGCAAGATCCTGGCCTACTCGCGCTTCAACCAGAAGGAAGTCTCGATCCAGCTCGCGCGCGACGCGCTGAAGGACCTGCTGTCGATCCAGAACCG
>JBDLVJ010000354.1:0-9097 GCA_039804875.1 Pseudomonadota bacterium
AGCGCCGCGTTGATCACGATGATGTCGAGCCAGGAGATATGGTTGGCCAGCACCAGCAGCGGTCCACGCCCAGGCAGCTCGCCATGCAGCCGCAGCTGCAGGCCCAGCAGCCCGAGCAGGCGGCGCGACCAGTCCTGCACCAGGGCCTGGCGCTGCTCGAAGTCCAGCGCGCCGAAGCGGCGTCTGATGATCCAGGCGCCCGCCAGCAGATGCGCGAGCACCCGCGACAGGCGCCAGCCGGCGCGCAGGACGGTCATGCGGCGCCCTCTCAGACGCGCGACACGGCCAGCGCGTCGTGGGCGACCTGGCCGGCCACCAGCGTGGCGCGCACCGACACCGGCAGCTCGTGGCCGCCAAAGGGGGTGTGCTTGCCACGGCTGCGCAGCGTCTCCTCGCCGACGCTCCAGTAGCCCTTGGGATCGATCACGCAGAGATCGGCCACGCCACCCTCGACCACGCGCCCGATGCTCGAAGCCAGCGTGCCCAGGCTGTGGCCCAGCACCGCGGCCGGGCCCTGGGTCAGCACGGCCAGCGCGCGCGCCAGCGGCACGCCGTCCTGCTCGGCCCATTTCCAGGCCAGGCCCAGCAGCAGCTCGACCGCCGTGGCACCGGGCTCGGCCTCGGCGAAGGGCAGGATCTTGGCATCGGCCTCGACCGGGTTGTGATCGGACACCAGCGCGTCGATGGTGCCGTCGGCCAGGCCCCGGCGCAGCGCCTCGCGGTCGCGCTGCTGGCGCACCGGCGGCTGCAGGCGCAGGCGGCTGTCGAAGTAGCCGATGTCGATGTCGGTCAGGTGCAGGTTGTGCACGCTCACATCACAGGTCACCGGCAGGCCCTCGGCCTTGGCCTGGCGCACCAGTTCTAGACCGGCGGCGCTGCTGAGTCGGCACAGGTGCAGCTGGACCTGGGTGCCAGGCGCCTTGCAGACCCCGCGCAGCAGCTCGAACAGGGTCTGCAGCGCGATCACCTCGGCCGCGACCGGAATGCCGGCCAGACCCAGGCGGCTCGCGAGCGGACCGCTGGCGGCCACGCCCTTGCCAAGCCAGAAATCCTGCGGGCGCAGCCAGACGCTGTAACCGAAGGTCGCGGCGTACTGCAGCGCGCGCTGCAGTACCTGGGTGTTGACGATAGGCTGCTCGGCCTGGCTGAAGCCGACGCAGCCCGAATCGGTCAGCTCGACCATCTCGGTCAGCACCTCGCCCTTCAAGCCGCGCGTGAGCGCGCCGAGCGGGAACACGCGCGACTGGTGCAGGCGCTCGGCGCGGTACTTGAGCATCTGCACCAGGCCGGGTTCGTCGAGCACCGGATCGGTGTCGGGCGGGCAGACCAGGCTGGTGACACCGCCGGCGACCGCCGCCGCCGTCTCGCTGGCCAGCATGCCGGCGTATTCCTGGCCGGGTTCGCGCAGCCGCATCGACAGGTCGACCAGGCCGGGCGCGACGATGCAGCCGCTGGCGTCGATGACGCGGTTCGGGGTGAAGTCGGCCGGCAGCTGGCCGATGCCGACGATGCGGCCGGCCGCGATGGCGATGTCGGCCAGTCGGTCGATGCCGCTGGCGGGGTCGATCAGGCGACCGCCCTGGATCAGGGTTTTCATGTGCAGTCCTTGTCTGTGGCGGTTCAGGCCATGTTGCCGGCGACGATGCCCATCACGGCCATGCGCACCGCGATGCCGAAGGTCACCTGCGGCAGCACCACGCTCTGGCCGCCATCGACCACGCTGGAGTCGATCTCGACGCCACGATTGATGGGGCCCGGGTGCATCACGATCGCGTCGGGCTTGGCCCATCGCATGCGCTCGGGCGTTATGCCGAAGCTCTTGAAGTATTCGTGGCTCGAGGGCAGCAGCGCGCCGCTCATGCGCTCGTTCTGCAGCCGCAGCGTGATCACGACATCGGCGTCCTTGATGCCTTCCTCGAGCGTGTGGCAGACCCGCACGCCCATGTCGGCGAACTCGGACGGCACCAGCGTGCGCGGGCCGACCACGCGCAGGTCGGGGCAGCCCAGCGTGGTCAGGGCGTGGATGTCGGAGCGCGCCACGCGCGAGTGCAGCACGTCGCCGACGATCGCCACCGACAGGTTGGTGAAGTCCTTCTTGTAGTGGCGGATGGTGTACATGTCGAGCAGTCCCTGGGTCGGGTGCGCGTGGCGACCGTCACCGGCGTTGACGACATGGACATGGGGCGCGACATGCTGCGCGATCAGGTAGGGCGCGCCCGACTCGCCGTGGCGCACGACGAAGAGGTCGGCCGCCATCGCCGACAGGTTGGCGATCGTGTCGAGCAGCGACTCGCCCTTGGACGCCGAGCTGCGCGCGATGTCGAGGTTGAAGACATCGGCGCTCAGGCGCTTGGCCGCGATCTCAAAGGTGGTGCGGGTGCGGGTGCTGTTCTCGAAGAACAGGTTGAACACGCTTTTTCCGCGCAGCAGCGGCACCTTCTTGACCTCGCGGTCGCCGAGGCTGACGAAGTTGGCGGCGGTGTCGAGGATCTGGGTCAGGATCTCGCGCGACAGGCCCTCGGTCGAGAGCAGGTGGATCAGCTCGCCGTTCTGGTTGAGCTGGGGATTGCGTTTTTTCATGTCGGACTCGCTCAGGCGTTCTTGTCTTGCACGACGAAGCTGAAATGACCCTGCGCGTCGCGCGCGAGCTCGAAGGACTGGCTGACCGGCAGCGTCAGGCGCACGGCGGCGAAGTCGGCCTGCATCGGCAGCTCGCGCCCGCCCCGGTCGACCAGCACCGCCAGCTGCACGCTGGCCGGACGGCCATAGTCGAACAGCTCGTTGATCACGGCCCGGATGGTGCGCCCGGTGTAGAGCACGTCGTCGATCAGCAGCACCTGGGTGCGCTCGACATCGAAGGGCAGCCGGGTCTGCTCGCTGCTGGCGCTCAGACCGCGCTGCTTGTAGTCGTCGCGGTGCATGGCCGACGAGATCACGCCGATCTCGCCGGGCAGGCCGAGCTCGCGCTGCAGGCGCGCGGCCAGCCAGGCGCCGCCCGAGGTCACGCCGACCAGCTTGAGCGGGCCCGCGCTCATCGCGATCAGGCCCTTGACGCCGCGCAGCAGCTCGGCGTAGAGCGCTTCCGCGTCCAGATTCAGGAAACTCAAGGCAAACTCCTCAAAAATTGTTCCAGGATGATGCAGGCCGAGGCCGCATCGGCGTCCTTGGCGCCCAGGCTGTGCGCCTCGGTCGTGCTGTAGCGCTCGTCGACCTCGTGGACGGCCAGGTTGAAGCGGCCGCGCAGCTGACGCGCGAACTTGAGCGCGCGCGCGGTGTTCTCGTGCGCGGCGCCGTCCGGGTGGAACGGCACGCCGACCACCAGCGCGTCGGGCTGCCACTCCTTGATGCGGGCGGCCACCTGCAGGAAACGCGCGTCGCTGCCCTCGGCCTTGATCGTGGCCTGCGGGGTGGCGGTGCGCGTGATGCGGTTGCCGCTGGCGACGCCGGTGCGCTTGGCACCGAAGTCGAAGGCCAGGAAGCTCATCTGGCCGGGCGACACGACGGGGGTCGGCAGGCCGCTCATGCCCGCCCCGCCCCCGGCGCCAGCATCCAGGACTCGAGCCCCAGCAAGGCCATGGCCTTGTCGTAGCGCTGCTCGATCGGGGTGTCGAAGATCACGGCCGGATCGGCGGCCACGGTCAGCCAGCTGTTCTCGGCCAGCTCGGACTCGAGCTGGCCTTCGCCCCAGGACGAATAGCCGAGCGAGACCATGACCTTGCGCGGACCGGCGCCCGAGGACAGCGCCTCCAGCACGTCGCGCGAGGTCGTCATCTCGAGCCCGCCCTCGATGCGCAGGCTGGAGGCATAGGCCGAGGGCGTCTCGGGCGGCGCGTCCTCCGGCTCGCCGTCGGACCCGGCCGGCTCGGCCGACAGGGAGGGCGAGGCGGCGCGCTCGAGGCTGCCGAGCGCATCGCGGATCGCCTCGCGGATGGCGGGCGGGGTCTCGTCGCTGCCGAAGGGCTGGGCCTCGCCCATGGCCTCGTGCAGCACGAAGCCGCGCTCGGTCTGGACCGGGCCGCCACGCAGCAGCTGGGCGCCCTTCAGGTCTTCGCGGCGCAGCTGCAGATCGAGCCGATCGAACAATTCCCCGAGTCCGATATCGGCCGGTTTGTTGATGATCAGGCCCAAGGCGCCGCGCGCGCTATGCTCGCACAGGTAAACAACGCTCTTGCCAAAGAGTTCGTCGTTCAGCCCGGGCATGGCGATCAGGAAATGATGGGTCAAGTTGATAGAGGCAGAATCCGAACTCATGGCTGCGAATTCTAAGCGGCGCGACATGACCACGACTCCCAAGAAATACGACAGCGGCCTGATTTGGTTCCGGCGCGACCTGCGCGCGACCGACCAGGCCGCGCTCCACCACGCGCTGAAGGACTGCAAGCGCGTCTGGTGCGCCTTCGTCTTCGACACCGACATCCTGCGGCCGCTGCTCGAACGCGGCCTGCGGGCCGACCGCCGGGTCGAGTTCATCCACGAGTCGCTGCTCGATCTCGACGAGGCCTTGCGCGGGCTCGGGCGCGCCAATGGCGCCGAGGGCGTCGGCCTGATCGTGCGCCACGGCCCGGCCGGCGACGAGATCACCCGGCTCGCGACCGAGCTCGGCGTGCAGGCGGTCTACGCCAACCACGACGACGAGCCCGCCGCGCGCCAGCGCGACCAGCGCGTGCTCGGCGCGCTGGCCCATGCCGGCATCATGCTGCACCTGCACAAGGACCACGCGATCTTCGAGCGTCACGAGCTCGTGACCCTCAACGGCCGGCCTTACGGCGTCTTCACGCCCTACAAGAACGCCTGGCTGAAAAAAATCACGCCCTATCACCTGAAGCCCTATGCCGTCGAGCGTCACGCCGGCGCGCTCGCGCCCTGCCCCGCCACGCACCCGGCCGGCGTGCCGGCGCTGGCCGACATCGGCTTCGAGCCGACCAACCTGCGCGCGCTCAAGATCCGCACCGGCAGCCACGGCGCCCAGGGCCTGTTCGAGGATTTCCTGACCCGGATCGAACGCTACCAGCAGGCGCGCGACTTCCCCGCCGTCAAGGGCCCGAGCTACCTGAGCGTGCACCTGCGCTTTGGCACCATCAGCATCCGCCAGCTCGCCGGTGTCGCGCACCCGATGCACCTGCAGGGCCAAGTCGGCGCCAGCACCTGGCTGTCCGAGCTGATCTGGCGCGACTTCTACCTGCAGATCCTGGCCAACTTCGCGCAGGTGGCGACCGGATCGTTCAAGCCCGAGTACGACGCGATCAAGTGGGAGCATGGCAAGCAGGCCGACTTGCAGTTCCAGGCCTGGTGCGAGGGCCGCACCGGCTATCCGCTGGTGGACGCCGCGATGCGCCAGCTGAATCAGACCGGCTACATGCACAACCGGCTGCGCATGGTCACGGCCAGCTTCCTGTGCAAGGACCTCGGGATCGACTGGCGACGCGGCGAAGCCTATTTCGCCGACCGGTTGATCGACTTCGACCTGGCGGCCAACAACGGCGGCTGGCAATGGGCGAGTTCGAGCGGCTGCGACGCCCAGCCCTGGTTTCGCATCTTCAACCCGGTCAGCCAGAGCGAGAAGTTCGATCCGCAGGGCAAGTTCATCCGGCGCTATGTGCCCGAGCTCGCCAAGCTGCCCGACGCTGCGCTGCACGCGCCCTGGCTGGCGGGCGCGATCGAGCTCGCAGCCGCCGGCCTGACGCTGGACCGGGACTATCCGCGCCCCCTGGTCGACCACGCCCAGGCGCGCGAGCGGACACTGGCGCGCTACGCGGTGGTCAGGAAATCCTGACGGCGCCCGGCAGCGTCAGGGCCCGGCCCGCTCTTGCGCTCGCCCAGGGGTTCAAGCGGCGTCTTATAGAATGAATCGATTCCATCGGGGCCTCCCCCGATCATGCTTGTTGATGACCCACTCCTCCGAACTGCCGCCCGACCCCGAGTCCGGCGACGACGCCCAGGCCCAGGCCCAGGGCCTGCCCTGCGTCATGACCTTCAATGCGAACGACCCCAGCGGCGCTGGCGGCCTAGCGGCCGATGTCGCCGCGATGGTCAGCGCCTCCTGCCATGTGCTGCCGGTGCTGACCGCGGTGCTGATCGGCGACACCCGTGGCGTGCAACGCCATGTGGCGATCGACGAGGAAACGGTCGAGGAACAGGCGCGCAGCGCGCTGGAGGACATGGCGATACAGGCGTTCAAGGTCGGCTATGCCGGCAACCCCGAGAACCTCGGCGCGATCGCGCGCGTGCTGTCCGACTACGACGGCGTGCCGGTGGTCACCTACATGCCCGACCTGTCCTGGTGCGAGGAATCCGCGCTGGAGGACTACCTCGACGCCTGCGCCGGCCTGCTGCTGCCGCACACCACCGTGCTGGTCGGCAACCACAGCACGCTGTGCCGCTGGCTGCTGCCGGACTGGGACGAGGAACGCGCGCCCAACGCCCGCGAGGTCGCTCGCGCCGCGTCCCAGCTCGGCCCGCCCTACACGCTGGTGACCGGCCTGATCGCGCCCGACCAGTTCATCGAGAACCACCTGGCCACGCCCGAGATGGTGCTCGCGAGCGCGCGCTACGAGCGCTTCGAGGCCAGCTTCAGCGGTGCCGGCGAAACGCTGTCGGCCGCGCTGTGCGCCCTGCTCGGTGCCGAGAGCGAACTGGTCGATGCCTGCGCCGAGGCCATGACCTACCTCGACCGCAGCCTGGGCGCGGGCTTTCGGCCCGGCATGGGACGGGCCGTGCCCGACCGGCTGTTCTGGGCCCACGAGTCCGAGGGCCAGCCCGGCCAGGGACCCGATCCGGACAGCCCGGAGGCCGATACCCGTCACGACCTGCTGACCACCCTTTCCAGCGATGCCACGCCGCACTGAGCGCGGCTTCTTCTTGCTTTCTCTTCCTCACGCCATGACCGACCGCAACCAGACCCTGTTCGAACGCGCCAAGACCCTGATCCCGGGCGGCGTCAACTCCCCCGTGCGCGCCTTCAAGGCCGTCGGCGGCACGCCGCGCTTCGTGCAGCGCGCGCAAGGCGCCTATTTCTGGGACGCCAACGACCAGCGCTACATCGACTACATCGGGTCCTGGGGCCCGATGATCCTGGGCCACGGCCACCCGGCCGTGCTCGAGGCGGTGCAGAAAGCCGCGCTCGAGGGCTTTTCCTTTGGCGCGCCGACCGAGCGCGAGATCGAACTGGCCGAGGAACTGGTCAAGCTGGTGCCTAGCCTAGAGATGGTGCGCCTGGTCAGCTCGGGCACCGAGGCCGGCATGAGCGCGATCCGGCTGGCGCGCGGCGCCACCGGGCGCAAGAAGATTCTCAAGTTCGAGGGCTGCTACCACGGCCACGCCGACGCGCTGCTGGTCAAGGCCGGCTCGGGGCTCGCCACCTTCGGCAACCCGACCAGCGCCGGCGTGCCTCCCGAGGTGGTGCGAGACACGCTGGTGCTCGAATACAACAACGTCGAGCAGCTCGAAGCGGCCTTCGCCGAGCATGGCGCGGCGATTGCCTGCCTGATGATCGAGCCGATCGCCGGCAACATGAACTTCGTGCGCGCCTCGGTGCCGTTCATGACGCGCTGCCGCGAGCTCTGCACGCGACACGGCGCGCTGCTGGTGTTCGACGAGGTGATGACGGGCCTGCGCGTCGGCCTGGGCAGCGCCCAGGGCCATTACGCCAGCCTGATTCCGGGCTTCGAGCCCGACATGACGGTGCTGGGCAAGGTGATCGGCGGCGGCATGCCGCTGGCGGCCTTCGGCGGCAAGCGCGCGGTGATGGAGCTGCTGGCCCCGCTCGGCGCGGTCTACCAGGCCGGCACCCTGTCGGGCAACCCGGTCGCGACCGCCTGCGGCCTGGCCACGCTGCGCGAGCTGCAAAAACCCGGCTTCTACGAGGCGCTGTCGGCCCGCACACAGAGCCTGGTCGCCGGCCTGACCGAGGCGGCCCATGGCGCCGGCCTGCCGTTCTGCGGCGACAGCCTGGGCGGCATGTTCGGTTTCTTCTTCTTCGACCAGCCGCCGCAGAACTACGCCACCGTCATGAGCACCGACGGCGCGCGCTTCAACCGCTTCTACCACGGCATGCTGGAGCGCGGCGTCTACTTCGCGCCGGCGCTGTACGAGGCCGGCTTCGTCAGCAGCGCGCACAGCGCGGCCGACATCGAGGCCACGGTCGCGGCCGCGCGCGAGGTGTTCGCCCAGCTCTGAGCTAGAATCCCGAGCTTGTCAGGAGAGAGTCGCGCCGGGTCATCAGACCCGCGAGGCCGCCGAAGGCGCAGGAGACCCGCTACCAAGCAGGTCCTGAACGCTCAGGCAAAAGGACTGACAAGCGCCGGCTGCGAGGCCGGCGTCACCCCCTGGAGAGAGCCGCGCCCCGAGCGCGGCCACCGAAGGAGCAAACGCTCGAGGCCCGTTGGGGCCGGCGTGAATCTCTCAGGTAAAGCGGACAGGTGGGCAGTACATGCACCGTAGCGGTCCCGGACCGCACGGCGTATGCTTCACGCTGCTGAAAACTGCCTCAAACCGCCATGTCCGACCACAACACACTGCTGACCACTCCGCTCAACGCCTTGCACCTCGAACTGGGCGCGCGCATGGTGCCCTTCGCCGGTTACTCGATGCCGGTGCAATACCCGGCCGGCCTGATGGCCGAACATGCCCACACGCGCAATGCCGCCGGCCTGTTCGACGTCTCGCACATGGGCCAGCTGCGCCTGGTCGGCCCCGATGCGGCGGCCGCCTTCGAGAGCCTGATGCCGGTCGACGTGATCGGCCTGGGTGTCAACAAGCAGCGCTACGGCCTGCTGCTGACCGATGAAGGCACGATCATCGACGACCTGATGTTCGTCAACCGCGACCACGCCAACGGCGGCGACCTGTTCGTGATCGTCAACGGCGCCTGCAAGGCCGGCGACATCGCGCATATCCAGGCCCGGATCGGCCAGCGCTGCCAGGTCATCCCGATGCCCGAACGCGCGCTGCTGGCGCTGCAAGGCCCGCAGGCCGTGACCGCGCTGCAGCGCCTGATTCCCGGCGTCGAGCAGCTGGTATTCATGACCGGTGGCTCCTTCGACTGGAACGGTGCCGAGCTCTACATCACGCGCAGCGGCTATACCGGCGAGGACGGCTT
>JBDLVJ010000355.1:0-7977 GCA_039804875.1 Pseudomonadota bacterium
CTCGTTGACCTGGCCCGGGTTGGCCTTGCCCTTGCTGGCCTTCATGACCTGACCGACCAGGGCATTGAAGGCCTTGTCCTTGCCGGCGCGGTACTCGGCCACGTTCTTCTCGTTGGCGGCCAGCACCTCGTCGACGATGGCCTCAAGGGCGCCACTGTCGTTCATCTGCTTCAGACCCTTGGATTCGATCAGCGCATCGACCCGGGCCCGCGGCTCGCCCTCGATCGCCTCGCCGGCCCACAGCGCATCCAGCACCTGCTTGCCGGCGTTGTTGCTGATGGTGTTGTCGGCGATGCGGGCCACCAGCGCCGCGAGCTCGGCCGCGCTGACCGGACTGGCGGCGATGTCGAGCTCGGCCGCGTTGAGGCGGCGCGAGATCTCGCCCATGATCCAGTTGCTGACCAGCTTGGGCGCTGCGCTGGCCTTGGCCGCGACCTCGAAATAGGCGCCCATGGCCGGGCTCTGGGTCAGCGTGGTGGCGTCGTATTCGGGCAGGCCGTAGTCGACCACGAAGCGCTCGGCCTGGGCGCGCGGCAGCTCGGGCATGGTGGCGCGCACGCGCTCGACCCAGTCGCGTTCGACCACCAGCGGCGGCAGGTCCGGATCGGGGAAATAGCGGTAGTCGGCCGCGTCTTCCTTGGTGCGCATGGCGCGGGTCTCGCCGCTGTCGGGATCGAACAGCACGGTGGCCTGCTCGATCTCGTAACCGTCCTCGAGGCGGTCGATCTGCCAGCGGACCTCGAAGTCGATCGCCTGCTGCATGAACTTGAAGCTGTTGAGGTTCTTGATCTCGCGTCGGGTGCCCAGCGGCGCGCCGGGCTTCCGAACCGAGACGTTGGCGTCGCAACGGAACGACCCTTCCTGCATGTTGCCGTCGCAGATGCCGATCCAGGTCACGATCTTGTGCAGTTCCTTGGCATAGGCCACGGCCTCGGCGCTGGAGCGAATATCGGGCTCGGTCACGATCTCGAGCAGCGACGTGCCGGCGCGGTTCAGGTCGATGCCCGACAGGCCGTGGAAGTCCTCGTGCAGCGACTTGCCGGCGTCCTCTTCCAGGTGGGCGCGCACCAGGCGCACGCTCTTCTTCTCGTCGCCGAGGAAGAACGAGACCTCGCCACCTTGCACCACCGGGATCTCGAACTGGCTGATCTGGTAGCCCTTGGGCAGGTCGGGGTAGAAATAGTTCTTGCGCGCGAAGATGCTGCGCTCGGCCACATGCGAGCCGACCGCCAGGCCGAACCGGATCGCGCGCTCGACCGCGCCCCGGTTCATGACCGGCAGCGTGCCGGGCAGGGCCAGGTCGACGGCGCAGGCCTGGGTGTTGGGCGCGGCGCCAAAGGCGACCGAGGCACGGCTGAAGATCTTGCTCTGGGTCGAGAGCTGGGCGTGGGTCTCGAAGCCGATCACGACCTCGTAGCCCTGCACCAGCAGGGAGGCTTGCTGCTTGCTCATGCGTAATCCTTCGGCGCGCGGGTATGCCAGTCGGTGGCGCACTGGAAATGGTGGGCGGCGCCGAGCAGGCGCGCCTCCTGGAAATAGTTGCCGATCAGCTGCAGGCCCACGGGCAAGGGCTTGTCCTGGCCCGTTTCCGATCCCGGCATGCCGGCGGCGGCAAAGCCGGCCGGCACGCTCATGCCCGGCAGACCCGACAACGAGGCCGGCAGCGTGTAGATGTCGGCCAGGTAGGCCGCGACCGGGTCGTCGGACTTCTCGCCGATCTTCCAGGCCACGCTCGGCGCGACCGGACCGGCGATCAGGTCGCACTGCTCGAAGGCGGACTGGAAGTCCTGCGCGATCAGACGCCGGATCTGCTGCGCCTTCAGGTAGTAGGCGTCGTAGTAGCCGTGGCTCAGCACATAGGCACCGGTCAGGATGCGGCGCTGCACCTCCTCGCCGAAGCCCTCGCTGCGCGACTTCTTGTACATGTCGCTGAGGTCGGCGTAGTCCTTGGCGCGATGGCCGAACTTGACGCCGTCGAAGCGGCTCAGATTGGAGCTGGCCTCGGCCGGGGCGATGATGTAGTAGGCCGGAATCGCGAGTTCGGTGCGCGGCAACCGGATCTCGACCAGGGTCGCGCCGAGCTTCTCGTATTCGGCCAGCGCGGCGTGGACCGCCGCCAGCACATCGGGCGCGCAGCCGGCGCCGAAGAATTCCTGCGGCAGGCCGATGCGCAGGCCCTTCAAGGGCTGGGCCGCCGTGGCATCGGGCGACAGCGGCAGTCCGAGCGCGGCGGCGTAATCCTCGGCCGGTCGGTCCAGGCTGGTCGAGTCGCGGTCGAGGTCCGGGCCGACCATGGCCGACAGCAGGATCGCGCAGTCGCGCGCGCTGCGCGCCATCGGGCCGGCCTGGTCCAGGCTGGAGGCATAGGCCACCATGCCGTAACGCGAGCAGCGGCCGTAGGTCGGCTTGATGCCGGTGATGCCGGTGAAGCTGGCGGGCTGGCGGATCGAGCCGCCGGTGTCGGTGTCGGTCGCGGCCGGCGTCAGGCGCGCGGCCACGGCGGCCGACGAACCGCCCGAGGAACCACCCGGCACACGGCTCCTGTCCCAGGGGTTGAGCACGGGGCCATAGGCCGAGTTGTCGTTGCCCGAGCCCATCGCGAACTCGTCGCAGTTGAGCTTGCCGAGCGTGACGGCACCGGCGGCGGCCAGCTTGGCGACCACGGTGGCGTCGAAGGGGCTGCGGTAGCCTTCCAGCATCTTCGAGCCGGCGGTGGTCGGGAAATCCTGGGTGACGAAGATGTCCTTGTGCGCGATCGGTACGCCCAGCAGCGGCCCGCGCTCGCCAGCGGCCAGCCGTGCATCGGCGGCGCGGGCCTGGGCCAGGCTGACGGTCTCGTCGAGCGCCAGGTAGGCGCCGAGATCGGCGTGCGCGCGGGCGCGATCCAGCAGGGCCTGCGTGACTTCGACGCTGGAGACCTCGCGCGCGGCCAGCTTGGCGGCCAATTCGCTCACATCGAGTTGATACAGCTCGCTCATTCGATCACCTTGGGCACGAGGAACAGGCCGTTCTCCACGGCAGGGGCGCTCTTCTGGTTGGCTTCGCGCTGATTGCATTCGCTCACCACGTCGTCGCGCAGGCGCAACGCGACATGGCCGATCACGGCGGTCGGATGCGCGAGCGGCTCGACGCCGGCGGTATCGACCGCTTGCATCTGCTCGACGAGATCGAAAAAGCCGTTGAGCCGGGTCAGCATGCGCTGGGCATGAGCCTGGTCCAGCTCGAGCCGCGCGAGATGGGCGATGCGCCCGATATCTGGCAGGGTCAGGGACATTAGGGGTCCAGAAAATGAGACAGATCCAGCTTCGCAACCGGAACTTCGTTACAAAAAAGCTTGGCGCCAAAAGGCCTTAGAGCCAGGCCGTTGCGGTATTATCCCGCGTTTGGCGACCGCTGCGGCTGCCGCGTTCTCGTGTGCCAAGCAAGCACTGGCACCGGTCAGCCCCCCACTTCAGCTGCAACCCCCCATACTAGGCGCTGCCGCGCTACAGCCACCGGCAGGCCTCATAGGATATCCAGACATGTTCGAAGTTTTCCGTCGGCATTTCTCCACCGACCTGGCGATCGACCTCGGCACCGCCAACACCCTGATCTACATGCGCAACAAGGGCATCGTGCTCGACGAGCCCTCGGTGGTCGCCATCCGTCACGAAGGCGGCCCCAGCGGCAAGAAGACGATCCAGGCCGTAGGCAGGGACGCCAAGGCCATGCTCGGCAAGGTGCCAGGCAACATCGAGGCGATCCGCCCGATGAAGGACGGCGTGATCGCCGATTTCGTCGTCACCGAGCAGATGATCAAGCAGTTCATCAAGATGGTGCACCCGCGCAGCCTGCTGACGCCGAGCCCGCGCATCATCATCTGCGTGCCCTGCGGTTCGACCCAGGTCGAGCGCCGCGCGATCAAGGACGCGGCCGAGGCCGCTGGCGCCAGCGCCGTCTACCTGATCGAGGAGCCGATGGCCGCCGCGATCGGCGCCGGCCTGCCGGTGTCGGAAGCCTCGGGCTCGATGGTGATCGACATCGGCGGCGGCACGACCGAGGTCGGCGTCATCAGCCTGGGCGGCATGGTCTACAAGGGCAGCGTGCGCGTCGGCGGCGACAAGTTCGATGACGCCATCATCAACTACATCCGCCGCAACTACGGCATGCTGATCGGCGAGCAGACCGCCGAGGCGATCAAGAAACAGATCGGCTCGGCCTTTCCCGGCTCCGAGATCAAGGAGATCGAGGTCAAGGGCCGCAACCTGTCCGAGGGCGTGCCGCGCAGCTTCACGATCAGCAGCAACGAGGTGCTCGAGGCCTTGACCGACCCGCTCAATCAGATCGTCTCGGCGGTCAAGATCGCGCTCGAGCAGACCCCGCCCGAACTGGGCGCCGACATCGCCGAGCGCGGCATGATGCTGACTGGCGGCGGCGCGCTGCTGAGCGACCTCGACCGGCTGCTGGCCGAGGAAACCGGCCTGCCGGTGCTGGTCGCCGAAGAGCCCCTGACCTGCGTCGTGCGTGGCTGCGGCATGGCGCTCGAGCGCATGGATCGCCTTGGCGGCAGCGTGCTGTCCAACGAATAAGCCATGGGCGGGCTCGGGCCATGCCGAAGGCAACCGTAGACCGCAGGCCTCCGCCGCTGTTCCGGCAGGGCCTCAAGCCCCTGTCCAAGCTGCTGCTGCTGAGCGCGCTGTCGGTGCTGCTGATGGTGGTCGACACCCGCTTGCAGCTGGGCGCGCCGGTGCGCTCGGCCGTGGCCACCGTGCTGACCCCGCTGCAATGGCTGGCGCTGGCGCCAATCCGCGCCTTGCAGGCCGGCAGCGGCTACTTCGACGACCTGCAGGCCACACAGCAGGAGGCCCATGCGGTGCGTACCGAGCTGACCCGCCAGGTCCAGCGCGCGGCCCAGGTCGAGCACCTGAGCCAGGAAAACCGCCAGCTGCGCGCCCTGCTCGGCATGCGCGAGCGGCTGACGGTGCGGACGCATGGCGCAGAAGCCCTGTATGACAGCGCCGACCCCTACACCCGCAAGCTCGTGATCGACCGGGGCGACGCCCAGGGCATCAAGCCCGGCTCGCCCGTCATGGACGGCTACGGTGTGCTGGGCCAGGTCACGCGCGTCTATCCCCTGGTCTCGGAGGTCACGCTGCTGACCGACCGCGATCAGGCCATCCCCGTGCTCAACACCCGCACCGGGCAGCGCAGCGTCGCCTACGGCCAGCCCCGGCTGGGCCTGCTCGAACTGCGCTTCGTCGCCGCCAGCGCCGATGTCGAGGTCGGCGACCTGCTGACCACCAGCGGCGTCGATGGCGTCTACCCGCCCGGCCTGCCGGTCGCCCATGTTCACAGCATCGCGCACCAGGGCGATGGCGGCTTTGCCCGCGTGCTCTGCCAGCCGATGGCGCGCCCCGAACACTCGCTGCAACTGCTGGTGCTGGAACCGCTGGCCGGCAAGCCCCTGCCCAACAGCACCGAAGGGAGCAAGCGATGATCATGCCGGCTGGCCAGCCCCTGCTGCTGCCCGTCAAGCCCTGGTTCATCGGCGTCAGCCTGATGTTCGCGCTGCTGCTTGAAATGATGCTGGGCATGGGCCTGAGCGGGCGCGCCGCCTGGACGCCCGGCCTGCTCGCGGTCGTGCTGCTGTTCTGGGTCGTGCATGAACCACGCCGGCTCGGCATCGGCAGCTGCTTTGCCTTCGGCATCGCGCTCGACGTGCATCAGGGAGCCCTGCTGGGCCAGCACGCCCTGGCCTTCTCGGCGCTCGCCTTCATGGGCCTGCAGGTGCACCGGCGTCTGCTCTGGTTCGCACTGCCGACCCAGGCCCTGCATGTGCTGCCGCTGCTGCTGGCCGCGCATGTGCTGCAGTGGCTGGTGCGGCTGCTGACGGGGTCGGGCTGGCCCGAGTGGAGCGCGCTGCTGGCGCCGCTGATCGAGGCCATCCTCTGGCTGCCGGCCAGCTGGCTGCTGCTGGCACCCCAGCGCCGCGCACACGACCCCGACGACAGCCGTCCGCTCTGAGCCATGGAGTTGCGCAACCTCGAGCAGCAACTGGCCCAGTTCCGGGCCCGGGTCTGGGTTGCCGGCCTGTTCGCCGCTTTCTGCTTCGGGCTGGTGCTGACGCGCATGTTCTACCTGCAGGTGATCCGGCATGAGGATCTGCTCGAACAGGCTGAATCGAACCGGATCGCGGTGCTGCCGGTGGTGCCGCATCGCGGCCTGATCACGGACCGAAACGGCGTGGTGCTGGCCAACAACTACTCGGCCTACACGCTCGAGATCACGCCATCCAAGGTCGGCAAGCTCGAGGAAGTGATCGACAGCCTGAAGGAGCTGATCGAGATCACCCCGCGCGACCTGCGCCGCTTCAAGCGCCTGTCCGAGGAGTCGCGCCGCTTCGACTCGATCCCGATCCGTACCCGGCTCAGCGACGAGGAAATCGCCCGCTTCGCGGCCCAGCGCTACCGCTTTCCGGGTGTGGAGATCCAGGCCCGGCTGTTCCGCCACTACCCGCTGGGCGAGACCGCCAGCCATGTGGTCGGCTACATCGGCCGCATCAGCGCGCGCGAGAAGGCGCAGATGGAGGACTGGACCGACGAGGAGATCGCCAACTACCGCGGCACCGAGTACATCGGCAAGCTCGGGGTCGAGCAGAGCTACGAGCAGGTGCTGCACGGCGTGACCGGCTTCGAGCGGGTCGAGACCTCGGCCGGCGGCCATGCGGTGCGCAAGCTGGCCGACTCGCCCGCGACACCGGGCAATACCGTCCGGCTCACGATCGACATCAAGCTGCAGAAGATGGTCGAGGACCTGTTTGGCGAGCGCCGCGGCGCGCTGGTCGCGATCGATCCGCGCAATGGCGAGCTGCTGGCCTTCGTCAGCAAGCCGACCTTCGACCCGAACCTGTTCGTCGAGGGCATCGACGTCGACAACTGGAAGGCGCTCAACGAGTCGATCGACAAGCCGCTGCTGAACCGCGCGCTGCGCGGCACCTACCCGCCGGGATCGACCTACAAGCCCTTCATGGCGCTGGCAGCGCTCGAACTGGGCAAGCGCAAGCCCGAAACCGTCATCAACGACCCGGGCTACTGGGAGTTCGGCGGCCACCGCTTCCGCAGCCACGGCGACGGCGGACTCGGGGCGGTCAACATGCGGCGCAGCATCGTGGTGTCGAGCAACGTCTACTACTACATCCTCGCCAACGACCTCGGCGTCGATGCGATCCACGATTTCATGGCGCCACTGGGCTTCGGCCAGATCACCGGCATCGACCTGCGCGGCGAGGTCCGTGGCGTGCTGCCGAACCAGGAGTGGAAACGCAACACCTACAAACGCTCCGAGCAGCGCAAATGGTATGCGGGCGAAACCATTTCGCTCGGCATCGGCCAGGGCTACAACAGCTTCACGATGCTGCAGCTCGCGCACGCGACCGCGACCCTGGCCAACGGCGGCATCAAGCACAAGCCCCATGTGCTGCTGGCGACCCAGGATGTCGTGACCCGGGCCGAGACCCCGGCTCCGGTCGGACCGGGCGAGTCGCTGGGCTACAAACCCGCCCATGTCGCCACCGTCCTCAGCGCGATGGAGGGCGTGACGACCGAAGGCACCGGCACCCGGGTCTTCGCCGGCGCGCCCTACCGCAGCGGCGGCAAGACCGGCACCGCCCAGGCCGTGACCATCGGCCAGAAGGACAAGTACAACGCCGCGCGGCTGGCCGAGCGCCAGCGCGACCACGCTCTCTATTCGGCCTTCGCGCCAGCGGAAAATCCGCAGGTCGCGCTGGCCGTGATCGTCGAGAACGCCGGCTTCGGTGCCGCCAGCGCCGCGCCGATCGCGCGCCGCGTCTTCGACTACCTGCTGCTGGGCCAGTACCCCAGCGCGGAAGATGTGGCGCTGACCCAGAAGGGCCTGTCGGTGGCGCCGGTGGGCACACCGCGGCCGGCCGACAGCGTGCCGCTGCCCACCCTGGCCAACGTGGCCGCGGCCATGGGCACG
>JBDLVJ010000356.1:0-2810 GCA_039804875.1 Pseudomonadota bacterium
TGCTGGCCTCGCTGGCGGGCTGGACGCCGCCGGCGCTGATCGGGCGCACCGTCAATCTGTTCGCCCAGGCCAGCGGCGCGCTGTCGCTGTTCGTGATCGGCGGCAGCCTGGCCGGCCAGTCGCTGCGCGGCATGGGGCTGCCGGTGCTGCAGATCACGCTGGGCAAGCTGGTGCTGCATCCGCTGATCATGCTGGCCGTGCTGACCTGGCTGGTGCCGGTGGCCGATCCGCAGCTGCGCACTGCCGTCTTGCTGACCACCGCGATGCCGATCATGGGCATCTACACCATCCTGTCGCAGCGCCACGGCCACGAGGGCATCAGCGCCGCCGCGCTACTGGTCACCACGGCGGCTTCCTTTTTCAGCCTCAGCGGCCTGCTTTGGTGGCTCGGACGGCTGGGCTGGCTGGCCTAGCACCCGGGCGCACAGTTCGCGCAGCAGCCGGGCGGCGGCCTGCTGGGTCAGCGTGGCGGGCCGCTGCGCGCTGCACGCGAGCGCGACCCGGGGCCGCAGCGGCGGATTGCTGATGGCGCGCATCTGGTAGGCCGAGGGCCGGATCGTGTTCGAGACCGCGTTGCGCGGCAGCACGGCACAGCCCAGCCCCTCGGCCACCAGATCGAGGATGGCCGGCACGCCGTCGATCTCGAGCGTGATGGTCGGCCGCAGTCCCAGGCCGGCGAGTTCGCGCTCGACATGCATGCGGATCGCGTTGGGCCGGCTCGGGATCACCAGCGGCAGCTGGGCCAGCTCGCGCAGCGCGATCGGCGGTGGCGGCGGGTCTTCCAGCAGGCCGGCGGGCCGGGCCTGCACCAGCAGCAGTTCCTCCTCGAACAGCGGCAGGATGTCGAGCTCGGGCAGCGGCGCGGCATCGTAGAGCAGGGCCAGGTCGAGCCGGCCCTGGATCAGGCCCTCCTGCATGCCGGTCGACAGTCCCTCGCGGATCGAGAGCCTGGCCTCCGGCAGCTCGAGCCGGAAGGCGCGCGTCAGCGGCACCGCCAGCACCCGCGCCAGCGTCGGCGGCAGCCCGATCGCGACATGGCCGGCCAGCGCGCCGCGCACCCGCCCGAGGTCCTCCCGCGCGCGCTCGACCTGGTGCAGGATGCCGCGCGCATGGTCGAGCAGCAGCAAGCCCGCCTCGGTCGGCGTGGCGCCGCGCCCGTTGCGCAGCAGCAGGTTCTGCCGCAGCTCGACTTCGAGCAGGCGCACCTGGCGGCTCAGCGCGGGCTGGGCGATGTTCAGGGTGTGCGCGGCCCGGGTGAAGCTGCTGAGCTCGGCGACCCGCACGAAGTATTCGAGTTGTTTGAGTTCCATCTGAAAATTTTACATATCGTTGCTCAAGCTATGCGAAAATTTTCTAGCAGCTAGCGTCCCAGCGGCTTGTGAGCCAGCCGGTGCGCGCGCACAATTTCGCCAGCCCACACCCACCCAGAAAGAGGAGCCCGACCCCCATGAGCAAGAAGCCGTTGATCATCGACGTACACGGACACTACACCACGGCGCCGGCCGCGCTGGGCGCCTGGCGCGATCTGCAGATCGCCGCGCTGAAGGACCCGAGCCAGCAGCCCGATCCCAGGAGCCTCAGGATCAGCGACGACGAACTGCGCGAGTCGATCGAGACCAACCAGCTCAAGCTCATGAAGGAGCGCGGCAGCGACCTGACCATCTTCTCGCCGCGCGCGAGCTTCATGGCCCACCATGTCGGTGACTTCGAGACCAGCTCGACCTGGGCCGCGATCTGCAACGAACTGTGCTTCCGCGTCAGCGAGCTCTTCCCCGACCACTTCATCGGCGCGGCCATGCTGCCGCAGTCGCCGGGCGTCGATCCGAAGACCTGCGTCGCCGAGCTGGAGAAATGCGTCAAGGACTACGGCTTCGTCGGCCTGAACCTGAACCCGGACCCGTCGGGCGGCCACTGGACCAGCCCGCCGCTGACCGACCGCCACTGGTACCCGATCTACGAGAAGATGGTCGAGCATGACCTGCCGGCGATGATCCACGTCAGCACCAGCTGCAACAGCTGTTTCCACACCACCGGCGCGCACTATCTGAACGCCGACACCACCGCCTTCATGCAGTGCCTGCAGGGTGACCTGTTCAAGGACTTCCCGACCCTGAAGTTCCTGATCCCGCACGGCGGTGGCGCGGTGCCCTATCACTGGGGCCGTTTCCGTGGCCTGGCCCAGGAAATGAAGAAGCCGCTGCTGCAGGACCACCTGCTCAACAACATCTTCTTCGACACCTGCGTCTATCACCAGCCGGGCATCGACCTGCTGACCAAGGTGATCCCGGTTGACAACATCCTGTTCGCCTCCGAGATGATCGGCGCCGTGCGCGGCATCGACCCCGAGACCGGCCACTACTACGACGACACCAAGCGCTACGTCGCCGCGACCCCGAACCTGAGCGAAGAACAGCGCTTCAAGGTCTTCGAGGGCAACGCGCGCCGCGTGTTCCCGCGCATGGACGCCGCGCTCAAGGCCAAGGGCCTGTAATACCCGTTTCAAGGAAATCAAGATGTACGAACTCGGAGTCGTTTACCGCAACATCCAGCGCGCCGACCGCGCCACCGCCGACGCGCTGGCCGCCGTGGGCTCGGCCACCGTGCACGAGGCCATGGGCCGCGTCGGCCTGATGAAGCCCTACATGCGCCCGATCTACGCCGGCACCCAGGTCTCGGGCACCGCCGTGACCGTGCTGCTGCACCCCGGCGACAACTGGATGATGCATGTCGTGGCCGAGCAGATCCAGCCCGGCGACATCGTGGTCGCCGCGATCAGCGCCGACAACTGCGACGGCTTCTTCGGCGACCTG
>JBDLVJ010000357.1:0-3139 GCA_039804875.1 Pseudomonadota bacterium
ACCGACTCGCGAAAGCTGCCGACCATCACGGTCAGCGCGACCGACAAGGCCAGGCTGGCGACCACGGCGCTGGTCGCGATCGAGGCGCTGTGCGGAAAACGCCGGGCGCGCTCGAGCGCGAGCAGCGCCAGCGGCCGCTGCTGGACCCAGGGCGCGAGCCAACCCAGACCCAGCCGGACCAGCACCGGCAGTGTCAGGATGCCGCCCAGCAGGCCGCAGGCCACCGCGACATAGGCCGCCAGCGGCAGGCCGTCGATCGGCGGCAGCCAGCACAGGCCGAAGGCCAGCAGCAGCAAGGCCGGGCCGGACCAGGCCGCGCGCCCGCGCGGGCGATCCGGCTGCATGGCCCAGCCCTTGAGCGCCTGCGCCGGTGCCATGCCGCGCACCGCGAGCGCCGGCCACCAGCCGCCCAACCAGGCGGCACCGATCCCGAGCGCACAGTAGCCGGCGGCGGCCAGCGGGCTCCAGTCCAGGCTGGGCGCGATGGCGTCGAAATAGCCGCCGCCCAGATCCCCGCCGAGCAGCCGCAGCGCGGCCCAGGCCAGCGCTGTGCCCAGCGCCACCCCGAGCAGGCTGCCGACGGCGCCGAGCAGCACCGATTCGGCCCAGACCAGGTATTGGCGCTGACGGGCATCGAGCCCCAGCACGCCCAGCAGGGCGAAGGACGGCAGGCGCTGGGTCACGCTCAGGCTCAGCACCGAGAACACCAGGAAGGCGCCGGTGAACAGCGCGACCAGGGCCAGCACCGTCAGGTTGACCCGGTAGGCGCGCGAGAGCTGGCCGAGCCGGGCCCCGTCGTCGCCAGGGCGCTGCAACAGCAGCGCGCCGGTGTCGAGTGACTCGGCCCAGGGGCTGCGCAAGGCGGCCTGGCGCAGCGCCGTCAGCAGCACCTCGGGATGAGTGCCCGGTTCGAGCCGCAGGTCGATGCGGCTGATGAAGCCGGCGCTGCCGCTGAGGTCCTGCAAGGCCGCGACATCCATCGCGAGCAGCGCCGCCCCGCCCTGCGCGACCCGGCCCGCCAGGCGCAGGCGCTGGCGCTGCAGGCCGACCTGGACCTCGACCTGGACGGCGTCGCCAGGGGCCGCCCGCTGGCCAGCCGCCGCGTCAGCGTTTTCCCCCTCGCCGATCGCGCCGTCACTGCTGGCGCCGTCATTGATGGCGCGCCAGGCCGCCGGATTGGCAAACACCGTGTCGGCGCCAAGGATGGCCAGCCGGTCGGCGCCGGCATCGGGCTGCAGCATCAGCGCCGGCTGGATCGCCGGCATGCTGAGTCCGTCCAGCCCCCACAGGCGCACGGACTGGCGCTGGCCCCGGGCGTCGAGCAGCTGGGTCTGCAGTTCCAGCACCGGACTGGCCTCGCGCACGCCGGGCTGGACCCGGGCGAGCTCGAGCCAGCGCTCGTCGAGCCGGCCGGCCAGACCGCGCAGCTGGGCATCGGGCTCGCCGCTGGCGCTCTGGCTGGCGGCCGAGAACTCGGACAGCGCCGAGGCGTTGATCAATTGCACCGACAGCGCCAGCCCGACGCCGAGCATCACCGCCAACACCGCCATCGCATGGCGCCAGGGATGCAGGCGCAGCTCCTGCCAGGAAAAGGTCCTGAGCAGCGTCCAGTAGGTGGACAGGCGCATGGCCTCAGTCCTCCACCATGCCTTCGGGCGTCAGACGCAACAGCCGGTCGGCCTGGCCGGCTGCCGCCTGCGAATGAGTCACCAGCACGAGGGCCGCGCCCTGCTCCCGGGTCTGGGCCCGCAGCAGTTGCATGACCTGGGCGGCGGTGCGCGGGTCGAGGTTGCCGGTCGGCTCGTCGGCCAGGATCAGCTCGGGACGGTGCACCAGCGCGCGCGCGATCGCGACCCGCTGCAGCTGGCCGCCCGAGAGCGTCTGCGGCAGGCGCGGCCCCAGTCCGCCCAGGCCAACGGCGGCCAGCATGGCCCGGACCCGCTCGGGCGCGGGCTGACCCAGCAGCAGCAGCGGCAAGCCGACGTTCTGCTCCACGCTCAGGTGCGGCAGCACATGAAAGGCCTGGAACACGAAGCCCAGATGGGCGCGGCGCCAGGCGGCGGACTGCGGCTCGCTCAAGGCCGCCCAGTCCTCGCCGAGCAGGCGGACCTGGCCGCTATCGACCCGGTCCAGCCCGGCCAGGCAGTTGAGCAGGGTCGACTTGCCGACGCCCGACTCGCCGACGATCGCGACGAACTCGCCGGCCCGCACCGTTAGATCGACGCCCGCGAACACCGAGGCCTGCTGGTAGCGCTTGCCCAGGCCGGTGGCCCGCAGGCAGGGCTCGGGTCGGGCTTCGGTGGCGGCGGTGGAATCGGTGACAGCAATGGCGGCAGGCATGCGGCCAGTGTAGCCACGGCCCCGGAGCCGGGAGCGAGGCGGGCTTTACCAGCCAGTCAGCCGTCGATGCGGCCCCGGCCCGCCTTGACCTCGGCGCGCTTGGCCTTGCCTTGCAGCCGGCGCTGCTGCGAGCCATAGGTCGGCCGCGTCGGCCGCCTGGTCTTGGGTGCCTCGGCGACCGAGTTGACCAGTTCCTGCAGGCGGCGCAAGGCATCCTCGCGGTTGGCCTCCTGGGTCCGGAACGACTGGGCCTTGATGACCAGCACGCCGGCGTCGCTGATACGCCGGTCGGACAGGGCCAGCAGGCGAGTCCGCACCGCCTCGGGCAGGGAGGACGCCGCGATGTCGAAGCGCAGCTGGATCGCGCTCGAGACCTTGTTGACGTTCTGCCCGCCCGGACCCTGGGCCCGGATCGCATGGAACTCGAGCTCGGACGGATCGACGCTCAAGGCGGGATGGGCAGGACTCATGACGACGATCGCTGCATGGGAATCGGAATCACTGGGCAAACCGTCACCAAGACCTCACAATGACGCGGTGAAAGAAGATGGCATTCATCATTTCAGGAGGAGGAACCCATGTTAAGCAACGAACAAATCATTACCGCCCAGCAGGTCCAGCTCAAGGCCCTGCATGAGCTGGCGACCCATTATCTGTCGAGCGTCGGGAAGTTGACGGCGCTGAACCTCAAGCTGTCGCAGGACACGCTGAACGACGGCACCCAGCAGGCCCAGGCCAGCCTGAACGCCAGGGATGCACAGGATCTGATGCAGCTGCACGGCAACCGCCTGCAGCCGCA
>JBDLVJ010000358.1:0-5282 GCA_039804875.1 Pseudomonadota bacterium
CCCTCGCTCCGCCCTTGCCTGCGCACGCTGGACCCTGATCGGTCTGACCGCCCTCGGCGCGGTCGGCTGCTCCGTGCTCGAGGAAGGCAAGGTTGACTACCGCAGCGCCAAGAAGGTCAGCAACCTCGAGGTGCCTCCCGACCTGACCCAGCTCAGCCGCGACTCGCGCTATCTGGTGCCCGGCGCCTCGGTCACCGCTTCGAGCCTGCAGCAGCAGGCCCGGCAGACTCAGGCGACGGCACCGGCCACCCCCGCCGATGCCAAGCTGCGCATCGAGCGCGCCGGCAGCCAGCGCTGGCTGGTGATCGATCGCGCACCGGAAAAGCTCTGGGAGCCGCTGCGCGAGTTCTGGCAGGAGGGCGGCTTCAACCTGGCGCTCGAACAGGAAAAACTCGGCATCATGGAGACCGAGTGGGCCGAGAACCGCGCCAAGCTGCCGCAGGACTTCATCCGATCGAGCATCGGCCGGATCTTCGACAGCCTGTACTCGACCGGCGAGCGCGACAAGTTCCGCACCCGCCTCGAACGCAATGCCCAGGGCGGCAGCGAGATCTACATCAGCCACCGCGGCATGATCGAGGTCTACGGCAGCGACAAGAAGGAGTCGACCGTCTGGCAGCCGCGCGCCTCCGATGTCGAGCTCGAGGCCGAATTCCTGCGCCGCCTGATGCTCAAGCTCGGCACCACGCCCGAGCAGGCCAAGGCCGTGCTGACGGCCGGCAGCCCGCCCCAGGCCGCCCGCACCGCCAGCGTCAACGGCATGCCCACCCTGCAGCTGGCCGAGGGCTTCGACCGCGCCTGGCGCCGCGTCGGCCTGGCGCTCGACCGCACCGGCTTCACGGTCGAGGACCGCGACCGCAACCAGGGCCTCTACTTCGTGCGCTATCTGCCGAGCGACAGCGCGGCCCCCGGCAGCAAGCCCGGTTTCTTCTCCAATCTGTTCGGCGCAAAGGCCAAGGAAGTCACGCCCCAGGGCTACCGGGTCAAGGTCGGCAGCAATGCGAACCAGAGCCAGGTCTCGGTGCTCGATGCCCAGGGCAAGCCCGATGCCTCGGCCACCGCCAGCAAGATCCTGCAACTGCTGGCCAACGACCTCCAGTAACAGGGCGCCCACGCGCACGACGACGGCCCCTGCATGGGGCCGTTTTCTTTCCGTCCGCCCGCGAACCAGCCAAGGGGTCAGGGGGCGGGATCAGGACCCGGGCGTAAAAAAACCGCCTGGCGGCGGTTTTCTTGCCCGAGGCAGAAGGAATTACTTCTTTTCTTCGGCGGCGGGAGCGGCAGCCGGAGCAGCGGCAGCGGCAGCCGGGGCAGCAGCTTCAGCCGGAGCAGCCGGAGCGGCAGCCGGAGCTTCGACAGCGGGTGCCGGAGCCGGTGCCGGAGCAGCTTCTTCCTTCTTGCCGCAAGCGGACAGGGCGGCAGCGGCCAGCAGAGCAGCGATAACGAGAGTCTTGTTCATCTTTTCGGTCCAAAAATTTTGTCAGGACGATCATTGGAAGCATCCGGCGTCACCATCCTGAAATGACAACCGGCGTAACTTTCGCTGCGCTGACAAATACTCATCAGCGCGTAAGTTCATTGTCAATGATAAAGCCAAAACCGAAGAGGGATAACCCTGATAGGCTTTTTTTTGTAGCGAATTGTCAACAGCAACTCCCCGGACGCCGTCCGGATCAGCCAGACAGGCGCCTCAAACGGGCTGTGCGTGCAGCCAGCCGGCCTCGTACCATTCGCCCAGCAGCGCCTTGGCGCCCTTGCTCGCGCCGCGCACCAGCCGGGCGTCCAGACGCCGCTCGTCGGCCAGACGGCGCATCAATTCGGCATCCTTGCCACCGGCGCGATAGGCCTCGCCGTTGATGAAGACATGGTGTTCATCGTACATCATGCGGCTGCGCCGATCCAGTCCGATCGCGCCGGGCGTCCAGTCGCTCTCGGGCTCCTCGAACCAGACCTTGGGCTTGGGCTCGGTCATGACCTCGCCGAGCGCGCGCGCCATGTCCTCGGGCTGCTCGAGCAGGCGCTTGAGCGCGTCGGCCGTGAAGGCCTGCAGGCCGGCCGGAATGCGCCCCGGCTGCTGGGTGGCGGGCTGATCCGGATCGCGGTAGAGCGTCTCGTCCTCGTGGTCGTCGGCCAGGCGCTGGGCGATCTCGCCGGCCAGGCCACCGCGCTGCGGCACCCGGAAACCCACCGAATAGGTCATGCACTCGCCCTCGAGCGCGACACCGTCGTGGGCCCATTTGGGCGGCAGGTAGAGCAGGTCGCCGGGCTCGCAGACATATTCCTCCTCGGCCTCGAAATGGCTCAGGATCTTGAGCGGCAGGTCGGCCTCGAGGCTCAGGTCCTTCTGGCGGCCGATGCGCCAGCGGCGCTTGCCCTGGGCCTGAATCAGGAACACGTCATAGCTGTCGTAATGCGGGCCGACGCCGCCGCCCTCGCTGGCCCAGGAGATCATCAGGTCATCGAGCCGCGCATCGGGCAGGAAGCGGAACTGCCGCATCAGCGCGTGCGCGCCGTCGTGGTGCAGGTCCACGCCCTGCACCAGCAAGCTCCAGTGCGGCTGCTTGAAGGCGGGGAACGCCGACTTGGCGAACGGCCCGTGCTTGAGCGTCCAGTCCGCGCCGGGCTTTTGCACCACCAGGCGCGACTCGACCTCCTCCCGGCCGGAGAGCGCGAACAGCTCGGGGCGCGACAGCAGGGGCTGGAAGCCGGGCAAGGCGCCCTTGACCAGCAGCGGCTTCTTTTGCCAGTGGCGGCGCATGAACTGGGCCGGAGTCAGGCCGCCGAGCAGGGCGAGCGGCTGATCCGGGGCGGGGGGCAGGGGAAATTGGACATCGGTCATGGGACAATTGTGCGATGAAAATCACTCCACAATGCGTCGTGTCGCTGACCTGGACGCTCAAAGACACCCTGGGCGAAATCCTCGACGAACTCGACGAGCCAGTCGAGTTCCTGCTCGGCGGCGATGATCTGCTGGCCAGGATCGAGGCGCAGCTGCAAGACCTAGAGGCCGGCGCCGAGCTTGAACTGCAGCTCGAACCCGAGGATGCCTTCGGCGATTTCGATGATCGCAAGCTGTTCCTGGAGCCGCGCTCGGCCTTTCCGGCCGAGCTCGAGGAAGGCATGGTCTTCGAAGGCCTGCCGCCCGGCTGCAACCCGGAGGCGCCACGCGATCAGGTCTATTTCGTCAGCGAGATCTATCCCGAGCATGTCGTGCTCGACGCCAACCACCCGCTGGCCGGCATCGCGCTGCGGCTGCAACTGAAGGTGCATGCGGTGCGCGAGGCTTACGCCGAGGAGATCGGCCAGGGCACGCTGGGCACGGGCTTCTTCCGCCTCGGCGGCGGCACGGCTGCAGCCGTGCCGGTCAACGGCGACGGCCAGACCCTGCACTGAAGCCGGCCTGCGGCTCCCGGACCTAACGGAACGGGAGTAGTGCGAAGGAAACCAGGACGCTCAGCCGCGGCCGGTCGAGCCGTAGCCGCCGACGCCGCGCTCGGTCACGCCGGCGAAGTCATCGACGATATTGAACCTGGCCTGCAGCACCGGCACGATCACGAGCTGTGCGATGCGCTCCATCGGCTCGATCGTGAACGGCACCATACTGCGGTTCCAGGCGCTGACCATCAGCTGGCCCTGGTAATCGCTGTCGATCAGGCCGACCAGGTTGCCGAGCACGATGCCGTGCTTGTGGCCCAGGCCCGAGCGCGGCAGGATCAGCGCCGCGTAACCGGGGGCGGCCAGGTGGATCGCCATGCCGGTCGGCACCAGCTGCCAGGCATTGGGCTCGAGCACCAGCGGCCGCTCCAGGCAGGCCCGCAGGTCAAGGCCGGCGCTGCCGGGCGTGGCGTAGGCGGGCGGCTGCTGCGCGAGCCGCGGGTCGAGGATCTTGACGTCGATTTGCATGGGAATGAGGAGAGAAACGGTGGCTCAGAGCCGGGCCGACTGCAGGTAGCGGTCGAAGCTGGCCTCGGCGAGCCGGTGCCAGAGGTTCTGCTCGCGCCGGAAGGCCGAATAATCGGCATAGATGCGGCGCCAGGCCGGGTTGCGGCGCGACAGGTCGGCGCACAGGGCGTTCGAGGCCTTGAACGCGGCATCGAGCACTGGATTGGGAAAGGCCTTGACCCGCACGCCGGCGGCCACCACCTGCTTGAGCGCGACCGGATTGAGCACGTCGTAGCGCGCCTGTATGCCGGCATGGGCCGACTGGGCCGCGACCTCGACCATGGCCTTGAGATCGGGCGGCAAGGCGCGCCAGGCCTTGGCGTTGCAGTAGAGGCTGAGCTGGGCACTGCCCTCCCACCAGCCCGGGTAATAGTAGTAGCGCGCGACCCGGCTCAGGCCCAGCTTGCGGTCGTCGTGCGGTCCGACCCATTCGACGGCGTCGAGCTGGCCGCGCTCGAGCGCGCCGACCAGCTCGCCCGTGGGCAGCTGCTGCGGCGCGGCGCCGAGCGACTGCAACACACGCGCGCCCAGCCCGCCCATCTGCATGCGCAGGTCGGCCAGATCGGCGGTCGAATGGAGTTCGCGCCGGAACCAGCCGCCCATCTGGGCGCCGGAATTGCCCATCGGGAAATTGACGATCTGGTGCTGGGCATAGAAATCGCGCAGCAGCCTGAGACCGTTGCCCTCGAGCTGCCAGGTGCTCATCTGCCGGCTGTTGAGACCGAACGGAATGGCGCTGTCGAGGGCGAAGCATTCGTCAAGGCCGATGAAATGACTCGGCACCGCGTGCAGCGCATCAATCTCGCCGGCCTGCAGTGCCTCGAGCAGGCCCAGCGGCGCCACCGGATCATCGACCGGCAGCAGGGTGACTTGCAAGCGCCCGCCCGACAGCAGGCCCAGCTGGCGCGCGAAATGCTCGGTGCCGCCTTGAACGGCGTCGAGCGCGTGATGACAGGCGGACGCAAGGCGCCAGCGCATGACCGGCTGGGCCTGGACCGCCGGCGCGCTGCAGCCGAGCAATATGCCGGCCAGACCGGCATGACCCAATACGCCGCGGCGCCTCAAGATGCCTCGCCCTTCGGTCTAGCGGCCGGCGCCAGCCAGGCCTGCACGCGGCGCTCGATGCCCGCGGCATCCAGACCCAGCCCGCTCAGCAGCTTGCCATGGTCGCCATGCTCGATGAAGCGGTCGGGCAGGCCGAGCTGCAGCACCGGCAGCGGCAGGCGCGCGACCTGCAGGGCCTCAAGCACGGCGGAACCGGCGCCACCGGCGACGGCGCCCTCCTCCAGCGTCACGAGGGCCTCGTGAGTGCGCGCGACTTCGAGCAGCAGCTCCAGGTC
>JBDLVJ010000359.1:0-3540 GCA_039804875.1 Pseudomonadota bacterium
GTCACGTTCGCCCAGCCACACCGCATTGCGGTGCTCGTCAGCGAGGATCTGGATTTCCACGTGACGCGGGTTCTCCAGGAATTTCTCCATGTAGACGGCTGGGTTGTTGAACGCGGCGCCGGCCTCGGTGTGCACCACGCGCATGCCACGCCCGCCGCCGCCGCCCGCGGCCTTGATGATGACCGGATAGCCGATCACCTTGGCGATGCGCTTGACCTCGGCCGGATCCTCGGGCAACTCGCCCTCCGAGCCTGGCACGCAGGGCACGCCCGCCTTGATCATGGCCTGCTTGGCCGCGACCTTGTCGCCCATGATGCGGATCGACTCGGGGGTCGGACCGATGAAGGTGAAGCCGCTTTGCTCGACCCGTTCGGCGAAGTCGGCGTTCTCGGACAGGAAGCCATAGCCCGGGTGGATGGCCTCGGCATCGGTGACCTCGGCCGCCGAGATGATGGCCGGCATGCTGAGATAGCTCTGCGCGGAGGCGGCCGGGCCGATGCAGACCGCCTCGTCGGCGAGCTTGACGTACTTGGCCTCGCGGTCGGCCTCTGAGTAGACCACCACCGACTTGATGCCCATCTCGCGGCAGGCGCGCTGCACGCGCAGGGCGATCTCGCCACGGTTGGCGATCAGGATTTTCTTGAACATGGGCACTCCCTTATTCGATCACGAACAAGGGTTGACCGTATTCGACCGCGTGACCGTTCTCGACCAGGATCTGGGTGACGACGCCCCCCTTGTCGGCCTCGATCTCGTTCATGATCTTCATGGCCTCGACGATGCAGATCGGCTCGCCTTCCTTGATCTGGGTGCCGACATCGGCAAAGGCCTTGGCGCCCGGGCTGGCCGAACGGTAGAAGGTGCCAACCATCGGGGACTTGACCACATGGCCCTTGGCGGCCGCGGGTTCGGCGGCGACGACCGGCGCGGCCACCGCCACGACGGGCGCGGCCGGGACCGCGACCGGAGCGGCGGCGGCTACCATGGGCTGGACGCCCACGGGCGCGCTCTTGACGATCCGGACCTTGCCTTCGGCTTCGGTGATCTCCAGTTCCGAGACATTGGATTCCGACACCAGGTCGATCAGGGTCTTGAGTTTGCGCAGATCCATAATTCCTCCAAGAGGTGCAGCTAAAATGCACCGAAGTTTCCACAACGACGTGAAATTGCGCCCGAATATACACGATGTGCTGCAAGCTTGGCGTATCGAACCTGTGCTAGAGCGAGTAATTTTCGCATTCAAATGCGAAAAATAACCGAAAAAAATCCTCAAAACGCCACCCCATCGATGCCCGTCACGGCCTGCGACGCACGGCCGCGCGTTTGCCGCTCCGGTGCGCGGCAAAGCCCGATTCAGATTGCACGCAGCCGGCCCGCGCAGGGTTAAACTGATCAGCATACCCTCCCCTGGAGGGTGACGGGCAGACCAATAATCAAGACGGGGAGGGAGCCATGGCCACAGCGGTGCACAGGGTCAAGGAGTATGTCTTCGAGTGGGAGGGCAAGGATCGCGGCGGCAAGCCCGTGCGCGGCGAGACCCGCGCCGCCAGCGACAACCTGGTGACGACGGCGCTGCGGCGCCAAGGCATCGTCCCGCTCAAGGTCAGGAAACGCCGGATGTCGGGCGGCCGTTCGATCCGGCCCAGGGACATTTCGATCTTCACGCGCCAGCTCGCGACCATGATGAAGGCGGGCGTGCCACTGCTTCAGGCCTTCGACATCGTCGGACGCGGCAACCCGAATCCCAACGTGACCCGCCTGCTCAACGAGGTTCGCACCGAGGTCGAGACCGGCACCTCGCTGAGCGGCGCCTTCCGCAAGCACCCGCTTCATTTCAGCGGTCTCTACTGCAACCTGGTAGAGGCCGGCGAGACCGCCGGTATCCTGGAGGATATTCTCGACCGGCTCGCGGTCTACCTCGAGAAGTCCGAGGCGCTCAAGAGCAAGGTCAGGTCAGCCCTGATGTATCCGGCGGCCGTGATCACGGTGGCCGTCATTGTCGTCACGGTCATCATGATCTTCGTGATTCCGGCCTTCAAAGAGGTATTCTCGTCCTTCGGCGCCGACCTGCCGACCCCGACGCTGATCGTGATCGCCCTGAGCGAATTCTTCGTCGCCTGGTGGTGGCTGCTCTTCGGGGTCCTGGGCGCGGGGCTCTACTTTCTCAGGCAGGCCTGGCGCCGCAACGAGAAGGTGCAGCGCCTGATGGACCGCCTGCTGCTCAAGTTGCCGATCTTCGGCGCGCTGGTCGAGAAATCGGTGGTGGCGCGCTGGACCCGCACGCTCTCGACCATGTTCGCGGCAGGCGTGCCCCTGGTGGAAGCGCTCGACTCGGTCGGCGGCGCCTCGGGCAATTCGCTCTACGCCGATGCGACGGCCCGGATCCAGCAGGAGGTCTCGACCGGCACCAGCCTAACCCAGGCCATGACCAACACCCGGATCTTCCCGTCGATGGTGCTGCAGATGTGCGCGATCGGCGAGGAATCGGGCTCGATCGACCACATGCTGGGCAAGGCGGCCGACTTCTACGAGCAGGAGGTCGATGACATGGTGGCCGGCTTGTCCAGTCTGATGGAGCCGATCATCATCGTGGTGCTGGGCTCCATCATTGGCGGCATCGTGGTGGCCATGTACCTGCCGATCTTCAAGCTCGGGCAGGTGGTCTGACCCAGCGGACTCGAGCAGGGCGGTCCGCGCGGCCCGCATGCCGCGCGCGGCGGCCGCTGATCCGGCTCAGATATTGTGCAGGCGGGCCAGATACTGGCGCTTGACCTCGATCTCCCTGTCGGTGTCGATGTAGCGCTGCGCGATGGCGTGGAATTCCTCGTGGATGGCCAGGAAGGCGTCGACCATTTCGGGATCGAAATGCCGGCCGCGTCCGGCGCTGATGATGGCCAGCGCCTGCTCGTGCGGCATGCCTTCCTTGTAGACGCGGCGGCTGATCAGCGCGTCGTAGACATCGGCCAGCGCCATCAGACGGGCCGACAGGGGAATGGCCTCGCCCTTGAGTCCCTCCGGGTAGCCGGAGCCGTCCCATTTCTCCTGGTGGCTGTAGGCGATCTCCTTGGCCAGCTTGAGAAACTCGACCGGCATGCCGAGCTGGCGTTCGGCGGCGTGGATCGCGTCGCGACCCAGCGTGGTGTGGGTCTTCATGAGCTCGAACTCCTCGGGCGTGAGCTTGCCGGGCTTGAGCAGGATGCGGTCCGGAATGCCGACCTTGCCGATGTCGTGCAGCGGCGCCGACTTGAACAGCATCAGGATGTAGCGGTCGTCGAGCAGCGCGGCCAGGCGGGGCTGCTCGCGCAATTTCAGCGCCAGCGCCTTGACATAGTGCTGGGTGCGTCGAATGTGGTTGCCGGTGTCGGAGTCGCGCGTTTCGGCCAGGGAAGCCATCGCCAGGATCGTAACGTCCTGGATCGCGATCACCTCGGCGGTGCGCTTGCCGACCTCGTTCTCGAGGTAGTCGGCCTTGTCGCGCAGGAAGTCGGCGCTGGCCTTGAGCACCAGATGATTGCGGACCCGGGCCATCACGATCGGCGG
>JBDLVJ010000360.1:0-2658 GCA_039804875.1 Pseudomonadota bacterium
TATCGGCTCCAGCCCGACAACCATGAGCCGCATCAGCGACTGTCCCAGGCCGGGGCGGCCGACATGGAGCGGCACACCGGCCAGGAAAGCCTGCTCGGCTGGATCCGAAGTCATTGTCTGGAGCCGCTTAGGGCGGCGCAGTCCTGGAGCGAGCTGCATCAGGTGCTGCGTGAGCACGGCCTGCAGCTGCGCGAGCGCGGCAACGGTCTGGTCATCGAGTCCGACGACGGCACCCGGGTCAAGGCCAGCTCGGTCGACCGCATGTTCTCCAAGGCCCAGCTCGAACAACGCCATGGGCCTTTCCTGCTGGTCAGTGAGCCCACTGGACCGATCACCGAGTCCAGTCGCCGTTACCTCAAGCAGCCGCTGGCTCTGGGTGTCGATACCGTCGAGCTCTACGCGCGCTACCGGGCCGAACAGCAGCAGCTCACCGCCAGCCGGGCCGATGCGCTGTCCCGCGCCAGGCGCCACAAGGAACGGGCCTTTCAAGACTGCCGGCGTGCCGGCCAGCTGCGCCGGGCGGCCATCCGTGTCCTGGATACGCGCGGAATCGGCAAGCCCCTGCTGTATGCCCAGGCCCATGCCGCACTTCAGGCCAGCCTGAAAGCGATCCAGCAAGATTACCGCCAGGAGCGCGAACGCCTTTACCAGCAGTTCCAGCGGCGCAGCTGGGCCGACTGGCTCAAGCAGGAGGCATTGGGCGGCAATGCCGAGGCGCTGGCTGTCCTGCGTGCGCGCCAAACCGCCAGCGGTCTGCAGGGCAACACCTTGCATGCCGAGCAGCTGGCACGGGCGCCGTGCGCGCAGACGGCTGGCCAGGCCGGACCGGCACCAGTCGTGGACGGCCTGACCAAGAAGGGCACCCTGATCTATCGCGCCGGCGCGTCGGCAGTCCGCGATGCGGGCGAGCAACTGCAGGTCTCGCGCGATGCCAACCCTGAAGCCGTGCAACTGGCCTTGCGCCTGGCGCTGGCGCGCTACGGTGAACGGATCTGCGTGCAGGGAAGTGCCGAATTCAAGGCGCAGATCGTGCGCGCAGCCGTTGATGCCCTGCTGCCCGTCGTGCTGACCGACCCGGGTCTGGAGCGCCGACGCCTGGCCATTCTGAAGAAGGAGAGCGTCCATGAGCCGCAGGTCCCGACCGAACGAGCCAGAGCTGATTCCGAGCGAGGATCAGCTGATCGACGAGGCGCTGGCTGCGCTGGATCCGACCCTGGCTGCAGCGTCGGACCAGGCACAGGGCCCGGACTCCACGGCGGTGAGCAGTCCCACGCTCGACGCCCTGGACGCTGCCCGCCGCCCGCAGGCCAGCACCGTTTGCGAACGCTGTCCGAACTCGATCTGGTTCGCTTCGCCAGCGGAGCTCAAGTGCTACTGCCGCGTGATGTTCCTGGTCAGCTGGAGCAGCCGGGAGCCGCACCAGATCACGCATTGCGACGGGGCGTTCCTGGGTCAGTCGTGAGCCCACAGGCCATCGAGGCCGCGCAGCGCTACATCGCCGAGCGCGAGTCAAAGCGCGCGCGCGGGCTCGACATCCGCCCGCACCGCCCTTACCGTCCCGGTCCGGGGGCGCTGAGCTTCGCCGGGCTGCGCCATGTCGATGGCTGCGATCTGGCGCTGGTCCAGCGCGTAGAGACGATCGAGGTAATACCAGTCGATCCGGACAGTGCCAGGCGCCTGGCCAGACTGAGTCTGGGCGCGGCCCTGGCCGTCACCGCTTCGGGGTCGATCCGCACATCCAAAGGCAGAAGCCGGTGATGCCCAAGAGAAACAACGCCGTCGGCCCCCAGGTCCGTGGCAGGCGATCCGCCACTGGCTGGCTGCTGCCGGCGCTGGGCGTCCTCTCGCTAGTCGGCGGCCTGCAGGCGGCGACGCAGTTCTTCGCCCATACCGCCCGCTATTCCAGCCTGCTGGGCAGCCACATTGGCCAGATCTATGGCCCCTGGGCCATCCTGCAGTGGACGCTGCGCTGGCACGGGCAATACCCTGATGAGCTTATGCGTGCTGGCAGCCTGGGCCTGCTGGTGAGCTCGCTCGGCCTGCTGGGCGTCGCGGGTGCCAAGGTCATCGGCGCCAACAGTTCGAGGGCCAGCGAGTTCCTGCACGGCTCCGCCCGCTGGGCCGGCCGAGCCGATATCCAGGCGGCCGGACTGTTGCCACGCCCGCGCCGTTGGTTTCAATGGCCATGGCGCCGTCAGTCGCCCGCGGCAGGCGGGGTCTATGTCGGCGGCTGGGAGGACGAGCGCGGACGCTTCCATTATCTGCGCCACAACGGTCCCGAGCATGTGCTGACCTATGCCCCGACGCGCTCGGGCAAGGGCGTCGGCCTGGTACTGCCGACCCTGCTGTCCTGGCCTGAAAGTGCCGTCATCACCGATCTCAAGGGCGAGCTCTGGAGCCTGACGGCCGGTTGGCGCCAGCGCCATGCGCACAACAAGGTGCTGCGCTTCGAGCCGGCTTCGAGCCAGGGCGGCGTGCGCTGGAATCCGCTCGACGAAATCCGCCTCGGCACTGAACACGAGGTCGGCGACGTGCAAAACCTCGTGACCCTGATCGTCGACCCGGATGGCAAGGGCATGGAGTCCCACTGGCAGAAGACCTCCTTTTCGTTGCTGGTCGGGGTGATCCTGCATGTCCTGTACAAGGCCCGGCATGAAA
>JBDLVJ010000361.1:0-6047 GCA_039804875.1 Pseudomonadota bacterium
GCGGGCACGAAATCCTGTCCTGACTGCCAGTACACGACCCCATCCCGCTCCAAGAGGGGTATTTTCACCAGCGGACCACGACCGGGACCGCCGATGCAGGCTCCAGTGTCGGGTAAAAACAACGCTCCATGCGCCGCGCAGACCAGATACTGGCCCGCCGCATCGAAAAAGCGGTCGGGCAGCCAGTCCAGCTCGAGCGCGACATGGCTGCAGCGGTTCAGATAGGCCTGCACCCGGCCTTGATGGCGCACGGCGAAAGCCCGGCAGGGCTGGCCCCGATGCAGCAGCTCGAAGCTGCGGGCCAGGCCGCCGTCCCGCAGCGAGTCAGCGGCGCACAGCGCCTGCCAGCAGGGATCGAGATCGGAGGACGGTTTCATGGCCGCCGACCTTAACCGATCGGCGGCATAAAAATCCTGACAATAGCGGCCATGACACAAGAAAACCCTCTGTCCCACGGCGCCCGCGCGCTGGTGCTGGGCTCGACCTCGCGCTACCGGCGCGAACTGCTCGAGCGGCTGCGCCAGCCGTTCGAGGTGCTGGCCCCCGAAGTCGACGAAACCCCGCTGGCCGGCGAGGCTCCGGCCGTGCTGGCACGGCGCCTGGCGCTGGCCAAGGCGCATGCCGTCGCCGCGCTGCGCCCCGGCGCGATCGTGATCGGCAGCGATCAGGTCGCCGACCTCGACGGCGAACCGCTCGGCAAGCCCGGCAACCACGAGCGCGCCGTGGCCCAGCTGCGCCGCATGAGCGGCCAGACCGTGCGGTTCCAGACCGCGCTGGCGGTGGTCTGCCTGGAGACCGGCTTCGAGGCCAGCGAACTCGCGCTGGTCGAGGTCGTGTTCCGCCCGCTCGACGACGCCACCATCGAGCGCTACCTGCGCGCCGAACAACCCTACGACTGCGCCGGCAGCGCCAAGAGCGAAGGGCTGGGCATCGCGCTGCTGGAGCGCATCGACAACGACGACCCGACCGCGCTGATCGGCCTGCCGCTGATCCACACCGCCCGCCTGCTGCGCCAGGCCGGGCTGCAGCTGCCATGAGCGCGACGCCACCACGCGGCACGCTGTACCTGGTGCCGACGCCGCTCGACTTCGGCTGCGAGGTCGACGCCGGACTCGGCGCCGCCCTGCCGGAGCAGACCCTGGCCATCGCCGCCGGCCTCACGCATTGGGTCACCGAGAACGCCAAGAGCACGCGCGCCTTCCTGAAACGGGTCGGCAGCTTGCACGAACTGGCGGCGCCGCTGCAGGAGCAGCGCATCACCGAACTGCCGCGCGAGGTGCACAAGAAGGGCGACCACGACACCGGCGGCGGCTTCGACGCCAAGCCGCTGCTGGCCGCCGCGCTGCGGGGCCAGGACATCGGTCTGGTCAGCGAGGCCGGCATGCCGGCGATCGCCGACCCCGGGTCATCGGTCGTGCGCGCCGCGCATGCGCTCGGCATTGAGGTGGTGCCGCTGGTCGGGCCGATCTCGCTGATGCTGGCGCTAGCCGCCAGCGGACTCAACGGCCAGAACTTCGCCTTCGTCGGCTACCTGCCGGCCGACGCGACCGGCCGCGCGCAGCGCATCCGCGAGCTCGAGGCCCTGGCCCAGAAGACCGGCCAGACCCAGCTCTGCATCGAGACCCCCTACCGCAACGCCGCGCTGCTGCAGGGCCTGCTGCAGACGCTCAAGGGCACGAGCCGGCTGGGCGTCTGCTGCGGCGTGACGCTGCCACGGCAGCGCAGCCACAGCGGGCTGGTGGCGGACTGGAAGCAGCGCCCCCCCGCCCTGCCGCTGGAGCTGCCGGCGGTGTTCCTGATCGGGAAGTGAGCCCTCACTGACAGGTGAAGCTGCTGGCCAGCTCCAGGCTGCCCGTGCCGTTGTAGCGCGCGACCTTGGGATGGGCGCACAGGGGCCTGGTGCGATCCACGGCCCAGGCGGCCGGCAGGTCGGCGTTCACCCCGCCAGGATTGCCGGCGCCGCGCGCCTTGGCCAGGATGTCGCCGGGCTGCTGCCCCTTCTCCACCCAGTTCACCAGCGGCGTCAGCATGTCGAACTGATCGGTGGCCGGACCGCCGGAGCAATGCCCCATGCCTGGCACGGGGTAGAAGCGCGCGAAATCGCTGCCTGTATGGGCCTGCACGCCCTGGTACCAGGCCTCGGTGTCATTGACCGAGAAAATAGGGTCGCTGACTCCATGGTAGACCATGATCTTGCCGCCCCGGTTGCGCAGTCCATGCATCCTGGCGGGGTCGGGCGGGGTCATGAAGGACATCGCCGATTCGGTGTAGAGCGTGCTCGTGGCGGTGATGCCCGCATACAGCGCATCCAGATCCGTGCTCAACGCGAACTTCAAGGGATCGAAGCTGGCCGGACTCTCCGGCGGCACCTTGAAGATGATCCCGGTGGAGCCGGCGTCCAGGTTGGTCGCGGCATAGAATTCCCAGAACGCCACGCCACTGCCCACCGGGCTGCCACCCGAGCTCACTCCGGCCTTGCCGGCGCCAAACCCGCCATCGAAGGGGAAGCTCGAATAGATCCGCTCGCCCTTGCTGGTGATCGGGCCGCTGAATACCTGGCCCAGCACCGACTTCTGGCCGGCGCTCAGGCAGCTGCCATCACGCGCGCCAGAGCAGGTGGGCACATCGCTGGCAAGGTTGAAGCTGGTCTGGCACGCGGCCACGTCCTGCACCATGCCATCGGTCGCGCCATCGAGCGCATCGCATTTGGCCAGCACCTTGCTGGCCACCAGTTGACGTTCGGCATCGGTGAACGCGGTGGCCAGATCGATCTGGTTGTTGACCGGCACGGTGGCCACGGTCTGATAGAGGCGGGCGCCAGCGAGATTGGCCACCGCCGCCTTGGGCAGGTTGTAGCCTGGAGCGCCCGCCAGGATGCCATCGTAGTCCGCGAAGTAGCGGGCGGCGGTCACCATCGCATGCCGCCCACCGTTGGAGCAGCCGGCGAAGTAGGAGCGATCGGGTCCCTTGCCATAGGTCAGGCGGATGGCCTCCTTGGCCATCGGGGTGAGCTTGCCCACCGCCTGATAGCCATAGTCCAGCCGGGCCTGCGGATCGACACCGAAATTGGGCGAGGAGCCGCTGTGGCCGGCATCCGAGCTCAGCACGGCAAAGCCCTGCAGCAAGGCGCCGGTGACGGGACCTCCGCCCAGGGCGCCGGCGGCGGTCAGCACCGCCCCGTCGATGCCGCCATTGCCCTGATGCAGGAAGCGACCGTTCCAGTCGCGGGGCAGGCGTAGCTCGAAACCAATGGCGTAGCTCGCCCCATCGACGGCGCTGGTACGTTGGTGCATCTTGCCGCTGACCTTACAGTGCTCGGGCACGGCAGTCCCGCCCTGGGTCAGCACCCCCGCGGCAACGGTCTCGGCGGCGGTGATCTGGGTGTTGGGCAGGCCCGAGAGCGCCGATTGCAGGTTCGCGCACGCACTGGTGTACGGAGCGCCGGCGGCGGCGGTCAGCTGGGGCGGTACGTCGTCGCCACCACCACATGCCGCCAGGATGGCGGTGGCCGTGGTGATCGCGCCGATGCACAGAGGACGCATCGATGGGGAAGGCATGAGGGGGGTCTCCTGGTGTTGTGGCGGGCTGGGACAAGCACCATGGCTTGCAGCCGCATTTAGTTTATTAGATTAAGTAAATGCTCCGCATCGGGGTTTACGCCATGAAGCGTCGACGCGCTCCCTGGCCGGCGTCCGTCCACACACCGTCTGCGCGCCACCATAATCCGGGCATGAGTGCTACGCTGAAACCCGTTTCTCTTGACAGCATGACGCCCCAGGCCGGTCTGGATGAGGGAGGCCTGCATGACGTGCTGGGCTATCAGATGGCGCAGGCCACCATCATCACGAACGGCTGCTTCTCGAAGGCCGTCGGCGAGCCATTGGGCCTGGGCCAGGTGGAATTGACTTTACTGCAGCTGATTAACCAAAATGCCGCCACGACCCCGTCTCGCCTGGCTCGGGCGCTGGCGGTGACACTGCCCGCGATCACGGCCTGGATCAGCAAGCTGGAACAGCGGGGCTGGGTCACGCGGCAACGCAGCACCACCGACCGCCGATCACGGTATTTCGTCGTCACCCCGCAGGGCAAGGCGCTTGCCACCCAAGCCGTTGCCGCCTTGCTGGAGGCTGAACAGCGGGATCTGGCGCATCTGTCCCCCGCGGAGCGGGCCATGCTGCTGGAACTGCTGCGCAAGGTCGCACGCCGGCGCAAGGCCTGAGGCCCGCCGGGAAGCGGCACCAGATCCGAGCCCGGATGGCGTCAGGACCAGGGTGGCCCAAGCTGGCGCCCGGAAATGAAAAAAGCACGACGAATCGTGCCTTTGTCGTGCGCGAGCGCCATCGCGACGCCTGGCGGGCCACGATGGCCGGGCCGGGAGCTGACGGCCGATTGGCTGGCCGCGCAGCGGACGGATGAGGCCGGCGGCTCCCGCCCCGGCCCCGCCTGCCCATCAACCCTGCCCGCGACAAGCGCTCAGTGACGGAAGTGACGCACGCCCGTGAAGACCATCGCCACGCCACGCTCGTTAGCCGCGTCGATCACCTCCTGGTCGCGCATCGAGCCGCCCGGCTGGATCACGCAGGTCGCGCCCGCATCGACCACCACGTCGAGGCCGTCGCGGAAGGGGAAAAAGGCGTCGCTGGCGACGGCCGTGCCCTGCAGCGTCAGCTTGGCGTGCTCGGCCTTGATGCTGGCGATGCGGGCCGAATCCAGGCGGCTCATCTGGCCGGCGCCGACGCCCATGGTCATCCCGTCCTTGCAGAACACGATCGCGTTCGACTTGACGTACTTGGCCACCTTCCAGGCGAACAGCAGGTCTTCCATCTGCTGCGCAGTCGGCTGCCGGATGGTCACGACCTTGAGGTCGGCCAGCGTCAGGTCGTGGTTGTCGGCGCTCTGCAGCAGCAGGCCCGAGCCGATGCGCTTGATGTCGAGCGCGTTGCGTCCCTGCTCGAAATCGCTCGCGCCGCCAGCGGGCAGATCAATCTTCATCAGGCGCACATTGGCCTTGGACTTGAAGATCAGCAGTGCCTCGGGCGTGAAGTCGGTCGCGATCAGCACCTCGACGAACTGCTTGGACACGGCCAGCGCGGCCTCGCCATCGAGCGTGCGGTTGAAGGCGATGATGCCGCCGAAGGCGCTGGTCGGATCGGTCTGGAAGGCCTTGGCGTAGGCCTCGTGGGCATCCTGGCCGACGGCCACGCCGCAGGGATTGGCGTGCTTGACGATCACGCAGGCCGGCAGGTCGAAACTCTTGACGCATTCCCAGGCCGCGTCGGCGTCGGCGATGTTGTTGTAGGACAGCTCCTTGCCCTGCAACTGCACGCCGGTGACCAGCGCGCCCGGCGCCGGGTGCATGTCGCGGTAGTAGGCCGCGCTCTGGTGCGGGTTCTCGCCGTAGCGCAGGTCCTGCAGCTTGACGTAGTTGGCGTTGCTCTGGCCCGGGAAGGCCAGGCGCGGCGGCTCGGCCTCGTCGCCCGGCACGCCGGCGCTCAGGTCGACCGAGGACAGGTAATTGCTGATCGCGGCGTCGTAGTTGCTGATGCGGTTGAAGGCGGCGACCGACAGCTTGAAGCGGGTCTGGGTGCTGATGGCGCCGGCCTTGAGCTCGGCCACGACCTCGGCGTACTGGCCGGCGTCGGTCAGGACCGCGACATCCTTCCAGTTCTTGGCGGCGGAGCGCACCATGGCCGGGCCGCCGATGTCGATGTTCTCGATCGCGTCGGCCAGCGTGCAGCCGGGCCTGGCCACGGTGGCTTCGAACGGATACAGGTTCACCACCAGGATGTCGATGGTGCCGATGCCATGCGCTTTCAGCGCGGCCATGTGCTCGGGAAAATCGCGACGCGCCAGCAGGCCACCATGCACCATCGGGTGCAGGGTCTTGACGCGGCCGTCAAGCATCTCGGGGAAGCCGGTCACCTCGGCGACCTCGGTCACGGGCAGGCCGTTGTCGGCCAGCAGCTTGGCCGTGCCGCCGGTCGAGAGCAGCTGGATGCCGTGTGCGTGCAGCGAGCGGGCGAACTCGACGATGCCGGTCTTGTCGG
>JBDLVJ010000362.1:0-7925 GCA_039804875.1 Pseudomonadota bacterium
TCCTACGACATGCTGGGCGAGGCGGCGCTGACCGCCGAGGACGCCGAGCGCTACCGGGCCGCCTACGAGCAGGCCATCCACGCGATCGGCCAGGCCGCCGCCGGCCAGGGCGTCCACGACGGCGCCGGCATCTCGATCAAGCTCTCGGCGCTGCATCCGCGCTACAGCCGCGCCCAGTACGCCCGCGTGATGGACGAGCTGTATCCGGCGCTGCTCGGGCTGGCGCGCCTGGCGCGCGAGTACGACATCGGCCTCAACCTCGACGCCGAGGAAAGCGACCGGCTGGAACTGTCGCTGGACCTGCTCGAAAGGCTCTGCCTCGAACCGGCCCTCGCGGGCTTCAAGGGCCTGGGCTTCGTGGTCCAGGCCTACCAGAAGCGCTGCCCGCACGTGATCGATTACGTGATCGACCTCGCGCGTCGCAGCCGGCAGCGCCTGATGATCCGCCTGGTCAAGGGCGCCTACTGGGACAGCGAGATCAAGCGCGCCCAGCTCGACGGCCAGCGGGGCTATCCGGTCTATACCCGCAAGGCCTATACCGATGTCTCCTACCTGGCCTGCGCCAGGAAGCTGCTGGCGGCGCCCGACGCGGTCTATCCGCAGTTCGCGACCCACAACGCGCACAGCCTGGCCGCGATCCACGAGATGGCCGGCCCCGATGCCTATCACCCGACCCAGTACGAGTTCCAGTGCCTGCACGGCATGGGCGAGCCGCTGTACGAGCAGGTGGTGGGCAAGTCGTCCGAGGGCAAGCTCGGCCGGCCCTGCCGCATCTATGCCCCGGTCGGCACCCACGAGACGCTGCTGGCCTACCTGGTGCGCCGCCTGCTCGAGAACGGCGCCAACACCTCGTTCGTGAACCGGATCGCGGACCCGGACATCGCGATCGAGACCCTGGTCGAGGACCCGGTCGCGACGGTCGAGCGCTGGGCCGCCGAGGAGGGCGCGCTTGGCCTGCCGCATCCGGGCATTGCGCTGCCGCAGGGCCTGTACGGCCCGCTGCGCACGAACTCCGACGGCCTGGACCTCTCGAACGAGACCACGCTGGCCGCGCTGGGAGCCGCCCTGGGCAGTACCCGCGACAGGTCCTGGGACGTGACGCCGCTGCTGGCCTTCGAGTGCGTCGCCCACCTGCCGGCCCAGCCGGTGCTGAACCCGGCCAACCATGCCGATGCGGTCGGCAGCGTGCGCTCGGCGACCGCGCAGGAGGTCGAGATGGCGGTGACCCAGGCCCTGGCCGGTTTCCCGTCCTGGGCCGCGACCGCCCCGGCCGAGCGCGCCGCCTTGCTTGAACGCGCCGCCGACCTGATGCAGGGCCAGATCCAGACCCTGATCGGCCTGCTGATCCGCGAGGCCGGCAAGACCGCCGCCAACGCGATCGCCGAGGTGCGCGAGGCGATCGACTTCCTGCGCTACTACGCGGCCCAGGTGCGCGCCGATTTCCGCAACGACAGTCATCTGCCGCTGGGTCCGGTGGTCTGCATCAGCCCCTGGAACTTCCCGCTCGCCATCTTCATCGGCCAGGTCGCCGCCGCGCTGGCTGCTGGCAACACCGTGCTGGCCAAACCGGCCGAGCAGACCCCGGTCGTCGCCCACTACGCCGTCGAGCTGCTGTGGCAGGCCGGCGTGCCGCGCGCCGCGGTCCAGCTGGTCACGGGTTCCGGCTCGCGCGTCGGTGCGCAGCTGGTGGCCGACCCCCGGGTCCAGGGCGTGATGTTCACCGGATCGACCGAGGTGGCCCGCCTGCTGCAGGCGACCCTGGCCCGGCGGCTCGGCCCGGCCGGCAAGCCGGTGCCGCTGATCGCCGAGACCGGCGGCCAGAACTGCATGATCGTCGACTCCTCGGCCCTGACCGAGCAGGTCGTCAACGACGTGGTCGCGTCGGCCTTCGACAGCGCCGGCCAGCGCTGCTCCGCGCTGCGCGTGCTGTGCCTGCAGGAGGAAATCGCCGACCGCGTGCTCCAGATGCTCAAGGGCGCGATGGCCGAGCAGCAGCTGGGTCAGCCCGACGCGCTCCAGGTCGATATCGGCCCGGTGATCGACGCCGAGGCGCGCGACGGCATCGCCCGCCATATCGAGGCCATGCGCGCCAACGGCCGTCCGGTGTTCCAGCAGGCCCGTCAGGCCGCCGGCGCGACCGGCCAGGGGACCTTCATCGTGCCGACCCTGATCGAGCTCGAGCACATCGGCGAGCTCAAGCGCGAGGTCTTCGGTCCGGTGCTGCATGTGCTGCGCTACCCGCGCCGCGAGCTTGGCGCGCTGATCGAGCAGATCAACGCGACCGGCTACGGCCTGACCTTCGGCGTCCATACCCGGATCGATGAAACCATTGCCCGCGTGACCGAGTCGGTTCATGCCGGCAACCTGTACGTGAACCGCAACATGGTCGGCGCCGTGGTCGGTGTCCAGCCCTTTGGCGGCGAAGGCCTGTCGGGCACCGGACCCAAGGCCGGCGGTCCGCTCTATCTGTATCGGCTGCTGGCCCGGCACCCGGCCGACGCGATGGCGCGCGGCGTGGACTTTTCGGGGCCGGCCGAACGCCCGCCGATCAAGCCGGCACTGCAGGCCTTGCACGAGTGGGCCCAGGTCGGTCGTCGCAGCGCGCTGGTCGCCGCCTGCGACCACTTCGCGCTCCAGTCGCGCAGCGGTGTCACGGTGCTGCTGCCCGGCCCGACCGGCGAGCGCAACAGCTACCAGCTGCTGCCGCGCGAGGCGACCTTGAGCCTGGCCCGGCATGAGTCCGATCGCCTGCTCCAGCTCGCCGCCACCCTGGCCGTCGGCAGCTTGGCGGTCTGGCCCGCCGCCGCCGCCCCGCTGCGTGAAAGCCTGCCGCAGGCCGTGCGCGAGCAGATCGCCTTGGCCGAGGACTGGCAGTCGCCCCTGGTTCATTTCGACGCGGTGCTGCACCATGGCACAGCCGCCGAGCTGAGCGAGATCTGCGCCTTCCTGGCCCGGCGCCCGGGCGCCATCGTCGGTGTCCAGAGCATGACCGATGGCGAGTCCGAGCTGGTGCTGGAGCGACTGGTGATCGAGCGCTCGGTCAGCGTCAATACCGCGGCGGCCGGCGGCAACGCCAGCCTGATGACGCTGGCCTGAGCGCGGCGCCTGGCCCGCCCGGTCGCGCTCGCGCGGCCGGGGATGGTACAGTGCGCTCGATCGCATCGCACAGACCCATGAACCTTTACCTGTTGGCGGCCCTGGCCGCCTTTGTCGTTTTCCAGCTGCGCGCGCGCGAACAGCGTCAACGCATCGCCTTGCTGGCGCAGCAGCTCCGTCGCTACCAGATCGAACCCCTGATGGAGCGCCTGACCGAGGGTTACCAGCGCGCGCTGGCCGAGGCCGATCCCGCGCGTCGTCAGTCGCTCTGGCAGCAGCATGGCGCCAGCGAGCTGGCGCTGGCCGGCCAGGTCGGCCGGCTGGCGAACGACTTCGCACGCCTCGACGCCGCGCCGACCAGCGTCAGTCGCATTCCTCTGCCCTATGCCACGCGCTGGTGGCCGCAGGCCAGCTTCGATTTCCGTCAGTTGCTCGCGCTGCATGCGCGCGGCCTGGCCGAGGCGGCGAGCCACGACCTGCCGCGTTCGCCCCAGGAGCGCGCCTACACCCTGATGGCCGAGATGCTGCTGCTGCAGCACAGCTGCCACTGGTTCTGCCGCTCGCGCACGGTCGCCAGTGCGCGGCTGCTGGCGCGGCACAAGACCCGTCACGACCAGGTGTTGCAAGCCGTGGGCGCCGCGACGCGCGAGGGTTACCGCCAGCTCGTCGGTGGCTGAGCCCGGCCAGGGCCGGTACCTCCCAGGGCGCATCCTGGTCGCTTGCCCCTCCGTTGCGCGCCGCCTACACTGAGTCGGCGGCATGCCTCCGGCTGGCGGGGGTGGTCGTGACCACAAGGGGCGCTGATGAGGGACTTTGCACTACCTGGGGCGGGCCAGGCCGACGAGGCCGCCGCATTGGCGCTGTATCGGGCGCGCTGCGGCTATTACGACTGGCAGCTCGCCCCCTACGAGTCGATCCGCCACCGCGCGGTCAAGCGCCTGGGCCTGCGCCCCGGTCAGGTCGTGCTCGACATCGGCTGCGGCTCCGGCATGAGCTTGGATCTGCTGCGGCAGGCGGTCGGGCCCGAGGGCCGGGTGATCGCGGTCGACCAGAGCCCCGAGATGCTCGAGCAGGCCCGTCAGTGCGTCGAGCGCGGCGGCTGGTCCCAGGTCGAACTAGTCTGCAGTCCGGTCCAGCGGGCCCGTCTGCCCGCTGGTGCCGACGCCGCGCTGTTTCACTTCACCCATGATATCCTGCAGACGCCGGCCGCGCTCGACCATGTGCTGTCCCACCTGGCGCCCGGTGCCAGGCTGGCGGTCAGCGGGCTCAAGTGGGCGCCACCGCTGTACGGCCTGCTTAATCCGCTGGTCTGGTGGAACGCGGTCCAGTCGGTCACGACCCTGGCCGGACTCGATGTCCCCTGGGCCGGGCTCGCGCTGCGCGGGGCCCGGCTGACGGTCGAGCCCCTGTGCGGCGGGGCGCTCTATCTGGCCAGCGGTCGCATGCCCTAGGTCGGCGCTTGCCGGCGCGGACCGGCGGCTTCAGGCCTGGTGCAGCAGCCTGACCAGGTCGACCACGGACCTGACTCCCATCTTGTCGAAGATGCGCGCGCGGTGGACCTCGACCGTGCGCACGCTGATCCCGAGCTGGTCGGCCACCAGCTTGTTCGGCATGCCGGAGGCGATCCACCGCATGACGGCCTGCTCGCGCTCGGTCAGGCCGGCCATCCGCTGCTGCAGCTCCTGGCTGCGCTTGCGCTGGGCCAGCCGGTCGGCCGATTGCTCGAGCGCGCATTCCACCCTGGCCACCAGCGCGTTGTCCGAGAACGGCTTTTCGCAGAAGTCGAAGGCACCACGCAGCACCGCGTCGACGGCGGTCGGCACATCGGCATGGCCGGACAGGAAGATCACCGGCATCTGCCCGAACCAGGGCTGCTCGCGCAGGCGTTCGAACAGCGCCAGCCCGCTCATGCCTGGCATGCGCAGGTCGAGCAGCGCGCAGCAGGGCGAGGTCGGGCCGGCGGTCCAGCCCTGCGCCTCGGCCCAGAAGGCATCCGCGCTGGCGTAGGGGATGCTCAGCAGACGGCGCGTGCGCAGCAGCCAGCCCAGCGAGTCGCGTACCGCGTCGTCGTCGTCGATCAGGAATACCGTGCCGTCTTTCGTCATGCCCCGCATCATAGGGCGGCCGGCAGGGTGAAGCGGAACACCGTGCCGCGCGGCGAGTGGCGCGCATAGTCCAGCGCTCCGCCATGCTGTTCGACCACGGTGCGGCACAGGCTCAGTCCCAGGCCCATGCCCTCGCGCTTGGTCGTGAAGAAGGGCGTGAACAGGCGCTGCGCCACCTCGTCCGACAGGCCGCGTCCATGGTCGGTCACGCTGAAGGTGACCCACTGGCGGGCGCTGCCCGCCTGCGCGGGGGCCGGTGCCGCCCGCAGCAGCAGTTGGCGCAGGCCCGACGCGGTCGGCGGATCGCCTTCCGGCATGGCCTGCAGGCCGTTGCGCACCAGGTTCAGCAGCACCTGCTCGACCATGGTCGAATCACACCAGACCGGCGGACAGTCGGGGTCGATCTCCCACCGCACCTCGATGCCGGCCTTGCCCGCCTGCAGTTGCACCAGCGGCGCGATGCCGTCGAACAGCAGCTGCGCCGGCACGGCGCTGCGCTCGCGCTCGCGCCGGCGCACCAGGTCGCTGACGCTCTTGATGACCTTGCCCGCGCGGCCGGCCTGGGTCGCGATGCGCCGCATGGCTTCCTCCAGTTCCTGCCGCAGGTCGGCGCCGTCCTGTTCCGGGTCCTGCAGCAGATTGAGCGAGCCGTTGGCGTAGCTCGAGATCGCCGCCAGTGGCTGGTTGAGCTCGTGGCTGATCAGCGAGGCCATCTCGCCCGCCATCGCCAGTCTGGCGGTCGCGGCCAGCCGCTCCTGCGAGGTGCGCGACTGCTCCTCGATCTTGCGCTGCGCGCTCAGGTCGAGCACCGCGCTCATCCAGCCGGTCTGCTTGCCGATGCCGTTGATCAGCGGGGCCTCGACGATCAGCACCGGCAGGCGCGTGCCGTCGGAGCGCAGGTATTCCGATTCGAAGCCCTGGCGCAGTGGCGGCTGGCCGGCCTGGCGGCTGGCCTGGCGCCGCAGGTACTCGTCGACCCTGCCGGGGGGCCAGTAGGGGGCGGGATTGCTGGTGCCGATCAGCGCCTCCGGCGGCAGTCCGACCAGCTGGCAGAACGCCGGATTGACATAGGTGATGCGACCCTTCATGTCGCGCGCGCGCAATCCGGTCAGCAGCGAATCCTCCATCGCCTTGCGAAAGGCCAGCGCCTCGCCGAGCCGGGCTTCGGTCTGCAGGCGTCTGTGTACGTCATAGCTCAGCAGCGCGAGCACTCCGACCAGCGCCATCGCCAGCAGGGTCAGGGTCGAGCTCAGGGCCTTGGGCCTGAGCCCCTTGAGTTCGCGCGCCTGATCGACCCGCAGGGTGTAGGCGCTGCCGGGCAGCTCCAGCAGATGCACGGCCTCCACCGTGTTGCGGTCGCGCGCCGCATGGCCGGCGATGGCCAGCCGGGTGCCGTCGGATTCGGTCAGCGCCACGCTGAACGAGCGGTAGGCTTCCCGGGCCTGCAGCTCGCCCAGCAGGTCGCCGAGGCCATAGGTCATGACCAGGAAGCCGCCATCGTCCGGCAGGGGCAGGCACATCTCGAGCAGTTCCTGGCCCCGGCCCTCCTGCAGCGGCAGGAAGTAGCTGGTCGAGTAGGCCGGACCGGCGAAGCGCAGCGCGTTCGCGCAGGCCTGCTTGACATCGGGCTGGACCTGCGAGCGCGGCAGGTGCTCGAACAGGAAGGGAAGGAAGGGGCTGGCCTGGGCCAGCCGGATCTGCAGGTCGGGGCTGCGCCATTCGATGCGCAGGATCTCGCGGTTCGTCAGCAGCAGCGCCGTGGCCCCGCGCTGCCAGGCCGCATCGTCCGGCATCGGCGCTTGCAGTCGCTGCAGCGCCTGCACGTTGTGGCCCAGATCGGAGCGGATCTCGGCGACCATGTCGACCGCGACCTGCTCGAGCTCGCGTGCCAGCCGGCTTTCCTCGTAGGCACGCGCCAGGAAGACCAGCGCGCCCAGCAGCAGCAGCAGCAGCACGCACAGGGCCGACCACAGCCACCAGCGGCCGGCCCCGAGCGAGAGCCTCAATCAGTCCTCCACGAAGGCTTCCTCGCGCTTCTTCTTGATCGAAGGCGAGAGCACGATCAGCAGCAGCAGCCCGGCGACCGCCAGCAGCGAGGCCGACAGCGGGCGCGTCACGAACACGCTCCAGTCGCCACGCGACAGCAGCATGGCGCGGCGCAGGTTTTCCTCCATCATCGGGCCCAGGATCAGGCCCAGCAGCAGCGGGGCGGGTTCGCAGCCGAACTTGACGAACAGATAGCCGATCACGCCGAACAGGCCGGTGGTCCAGATGTCGAAGGTGTTGTTGTTGGTCGAGTAGACGCCGACCGCGCAGAACAGCACGATGGCGGGGAACATCCAGCGGTAAGGCACCGACAGCAGCTTGATCCAGACGCCGACCAGCGGCAGGTTAAGGATCACCAGCATCAGGTTGCCGATCCACATCGAGGCGATCAGGCCCCAGAACAGCTCCGGGTTGCTGGTCATGACCTGCGGGCCGGGCTGGATGTTGTGGATCGTCATCGCGCCGACCATCAGCGCCATCACGGCGTTGGGCGGGATGCCCAGCGTCAGCAGCGGGATGAAGGAGGTCTGCGAGCCGGCGTTGTTGGCGGCCTCGGGCGCGGCGACACCGCGGATGTTGCCCTGGCCGAACGGCACTTCGCCCGGCTTGAGCTTGGTCTTCTTCTCGAGCGTGTAGGCCGCGAAGGACGACAGCAGCGCGCCGCCACCGGGCAGGATG
>JBDLVJ010000363.1:0-8153 GCA_039804875.1 Pseudomonadota bacterium
CCCAGCGAGCCATCGATCACCCGTCCGTCGTTCAGTTACCGCTCGCTCAACCGCAACTTTGTCCTGCCCCGAGGCGAGGCTCCGCGTGACATCTATCTGCGGCTGCAGTCCCAGGGCACGCGCACCAAAGCGATTGAGGTACTGACGCTGGAAGAAACCTTGGAGCAAGACCGCGTGCAAGAGGCGGTTTACGCCATCTATCTGGCTGTGCTGCTGGTGTTCCTGTTCTGGGCCTTGTTGCATTGGCTCAGTTCACGTGATCGCATGATTGGGGTCTTCGCCTTCAAGCAGACACTGGCGCTCTTCTGGTCGTTTTCACTGCTGGGCTATGTGCGCTGGTTGCTGGGCGAGGATGCACCCCGGTTCGTCGCCTTGATGGTGGTGGCGTTTACGGCAGCTTCGGCTTATTTTGACTACAGCCTGTTTCGCGAATACCGGCCGCCACGTTGGGCATTGCGGGTGCTGCTGGCACTGATCGCGCTGCTGCCGCTGGAGATCGCGCTGATCTTCAGCGGCCATATCTCGATCGCTTTGCGCATCAACATGACCGCAACCTTGCTGATCGTGTGCTGGAGTTTTGTGATCTCGCTGCTGGCACGGCTTCGGCCGGGACAGCCGGCACCGCCCATTCCGCAATGGGGCTTGGTGGCGTTCTACGGCGTGATCGCGCTATCGATCATGATGACGGCGCTGATGCTGCTGGGCGTGTTTCACAGCGTGGAAATGGCGCTGCACGCGCTGCAAGTTCACGGATTGGTAACCGGCATCATCATGGTGCTGTTTTTGCAGGTGCGGGCGCAACGCCTGGCCCAACGTCAAGCCCAGGCCTTGACCGATCTGGTGGTGGCACAGGAAAACGCCAAGCAAGCCCAGATCCATCGCCTGGAGCAAGAAAGACTGCTGGAAGAGATCCGCCAGCTGGCCTTTCACGACAGCCTGACGCAGCTGCCCAATCGACGCTTGCTGCGCGAACATATACAGCAGACCCTGCACCACAACAAGCGTAGCAGCCACCACAGCGCGCTGTTGTTCATGGATCTGGACAAGTTCAAGCCACTCAACGATGCCCACGGCCACCATGTGGGCGACTTGTTGCTGCTCGAAGTCGCGCAGCGGCTGCGCGGCTGTGTGCGCGCCAGCGATACGGTTTCGCGCTTTGGGGGCGATGAATTCGTCGTGCTGCTCAACGATTTTGACTCTGATGAAGCCACGGCCCAGCAGCAAGTTCAGGTCGTGGCAAGAAAGATCCTGGACAGCATCAGCCAACCCTATCACCTGCAAGACGACAGCAAGGCCGAGGCAACCCTCGTGACACACCACTGCAGCGCGAGCATTGGCGTGCGACTGTTCAGCGTCACCGACCACAGCATTGACGAGTTGCTCGATCAGGCCGATGCCGCCATGTACGCCGCCAAGGTGGCCGGGCGCAGCACGGTGCGCGGTTACGCTCCCGGCGGCAGGTAAGGGTGGGGGATCAGACCTTCTCGATGATCAGCGCGATGCCCTGGCCGACGCCGATGCACATGGTGCACAGCGCGTACTGGCCGCCGGTGGTGTGTAGGCGGTTGATCGCGGTGGTCGCCAGTCGTGCGCCCGAGGCGCCGAGCGGATGGCCTAGCGCGATCGCGCCGCCCCAGGCGTTGACGCGTGCATCGTCATCGGCCAGACCGAGGCCGCGCAGCACGGCCAGGCCCTGGGCCGCGAAGGCTTCGTTGAGCTCGATCACGTCCATCTGCTCCAGCGTCAGGCCGGTCTGCGCCAGCACCTTCAGCACAGCCGGGGTCGGGCCGTAGCCCATGATGCGCGGTGCCAGGCCAGCCGTGGCCATGCCGACCACGCGCGCCTTGGGCGTCAGGCCGTATTGCTTGGCGGTTTCACCGTCGGCCAGCAGCAGGGCGCAGGCGCCGTCGTTGACACCCGAGGCGTTGCCGGCGGTCACGCTGCCGTCAGGGCGCACGACGCCCTTGAGCTTGGCCAGCGCTTCGAGCGTGGTGGCGCGCGGGTGTTCGTCGGTGTCGACCACGACCGGGTCGCCCTTCTTCTGCGGGATGGTGACCGGGCAGATCTCGCGTGCCAGGTGGCCGGCTTGAATGGCGGCGGCGGCGCGCAGCTGGCTGTTGTAGGCCATCAGGTCCTGCGCCTCGCGCTCGATCTTGAAGTCGACCGCGACGTTTTCGGCTGTCTCGGGCATCGAGTCGACGCCGTACTGGGCCTTCATCAGCTTGTTGACGAAGCGCCAGCCGATGGTGGTGTCATAGACCGCGTTGGAGCGGCTGAAGGCGGACTCGGCCTTCGGCATGACGAAGGGCGCGCGGCTCATGCTCTCGACGCCGCCGGCGATCATCAGGCGGGCTTCGCCCGACTTGATGGCACGCGCGGCCGAGCCGATCGCGTCGAGGCCGGAACCGCACAGGCGGTTGATGGTGCCACCGGGCACCTCGACCGGCAGGCCGGCCAGCAGGCCCGACATGCGGGCGACGTTGCGGTTGTCTTCGCCGGCCTGGTTGGCGCAGCCGTAGAGCACGTCGTCGATGGCGCTCCAGTCGACCTGCGGGTTGCGTGCCATCAGCGCCTTGATCGGCACGGCACCGAGGTCGTCGGCGCGCACGCTGGACAGGGCGCCGCCGTAGCGGCCGAAGGGGGTGCGGATGGCGTCGCAGATGTAGGCATCGATCATGGTGTCTTCTCTCGGGTGGTTGTTGGAGTTCAGTGAGTGATCAGGCGGTGATCGGCAGGCCGACCAGGCGCTCGAGTTCGGCGTGTTCCAGACCGTCGACCTTGTCGATCAGCTGGAGGCCGGCGGGCGTGCATTCCAGCGTGGCCAGGTCGGAGTAGATGCGCTTGACGCAGCCGATGCCGGTCAGCGGGTAGCTGCAGGCCTGTACCACCTTGCTCTCGCCCTTCTTGGTCAGCAGGTCCATCATGACCCAGGTCTGCTTGGCGCCGACGGCCAGGTCCATCGCGCCGCCGACGGCGGGAATCGCGCCGGCTTCGCCGGTGCTCCAGTTGGCCAGGTCGCCGGTGGCCGAGACCTGGAACGCCCCCAGCACGCTGATGTCGAGGTGGCCGCCGCGCATCATCGCGAAGCTGTCGGCATGGTGGAAGAAGGCGCCGCCCGGCAGCAGCGTCACAGGCTGCTTGCCGGCGTTGATCAGGTCGTAGTCCTCGGCGCCAGCGGCCGGGGCCGCGCCCATGCCCAGGATGCCGTTCTCGCTGTGCAGCACGACTTCCATGCCTTCGGGCAGGTAGTTGGCCACCAGGGTCGGCTGGCCGATGCCGAGGTTGACATAGGCGCCATCGAAGATGTCCTGGGCGACGCGCCGGGCCAGCTCCTGCTTGCTGCGCTTGGTGTAGTGGCTCATGGTTCTGGTCTCTCGATTCAGGCTTGCTTGAAACCGCCGGCTTGGGTGGCCACGCGCTCGATCTTGACGATCCGGGACACGAAGATGCCCGGGGTCACGACATGCTCGGGGTCGAGCTGGCCCAGCTCGACGAGCTCGTGCACGGTCGCGATGGTGCGCTTGGCGGCGGTGGCCATGACCGGCCCGAAGTTGCGCGCGGCCTTGCGGTAGATCAGGTTGCCCCAGCGGTCGCCGGCCTCGGCCTTGATCAGCGCGACATCGCCGTGGATCGGGTACTCGAGCACATGGTCCTTGCCATCGATGTGGCGGGTTTCCTTCGGCGTGCCGTCGGCGTGCCTGGCCAGCTCCGTGCCGAAGCCGGTCGGGGTGAAGAAGGCACCGACGCCGGCGCCCGCCGCGCGCAGGCGCTCGGCCAGGTTGCCCTGCGGCACCAGCTCGAGCTCGATCCTGCCGGCGCGATACAGTTCGTCGAAGACCCAGGAGTCGGCCTGGCGCGGGAAGCTGCAGATGATCTTGCGCACGCGGCCGGTCTTGAGCAGCGCGGCCAGGCCGGTGTCGCCATTGCCGGCGTTGTTGTTGACCACGGTCAGGTCGCGCGCGCCCTGCTCGATCAGGCCGTCGATCAGTTCGTTCGGGATGCCGGCGGTGCCGAAGCCACCGACCAGGACGGTGGCGCCGTCCTGGATGCCCGACATGGCCTCGGCGATCGAGGCGGAGATTTTGTTGATCACGGGGATGCTCCTGTTAGGTCCGCTGTTTCCGCTATCGCGGGTCTTGTGCTGTTGATATTTGTTCTATATAAGAACAAGTGTTCGTATAATGAATTCTAGAACTTTTTTTTGATCATGGCAAATACCGCAACAAGATCTGACGCGGCCCCGCAGCCGGGCGACAGCTATGTCCAGTCCTTTGCCCGCGGGCTGGAGGTGATCCGCTCCTTCAGCGCGGCCGCGCCCGAGCAGACGCTCAGCGAGGTCGCCGCGCGCAGCGGACTGACCCGCGCCGGTGCGCGCCGCATCCTGCTGACGCTGCAGACCCTGGGCTATGTGCAGAGCGACGGCAAGCTGTTCCGGCTCACGCCGCGCATCCTGGACCTGGGCTTTGCCTACCTGTCGTCGATGCCGATCTGGAACCTGGCCGAGCCGGTCATGGAGGCCCTGGCGACCCGTACCGGCGAATCCTGCTCGGCCGCGGTGCTCGACGCGCAGGAGATCGTCTACGTGATCCGGGTCCACACGCACAAGATCCTGTCGCTCAACCTGGGCGTGGGCTCGCGCCTGCCGGCCTACTGCACCTCGATGGGCCGGCTGCTGCTGGCCGGCCTGGCCGATGCCGAGGTCGAGGCCCGGCTGCGCGCCAGCGAGCTCAAGGCCCGCACCCGTCACACGCTGACCGGGCTCGACGAGCTGATGCGCGAGATCCGGCGCGCGCGCGAGCAGGGCTGGTGCCTGGTGGACCAGGAGCTTGAGGAGGGCCTGATCTCGATGGCGGCGCCGGTCTACGGCAAGGGCGGCGAGGTGGTCGCGGCGCTCAACATCTCGGGCCAAGCCAACCGCACCGATCCCGAGCAGATGCTGCGCGCGATGCTGCCGGCGCTGCGCGAGGCGGCGCAGACCATCACCCAGCTGCTGCGCGCCGGTGGCGCTCGCTGAGGCTGAGGCACCGTCCGATGCAAAACGCCGGCCCGGGGTGAACCGGAGCCGGCGCGCATGACCTGCATCGAACCCGGAGCAGGTTCCGGGTGCTTCGATTACTGGTTCAGGGCCTTGGCGACGCGGGTGCGCGGGTCGGCGTCGGCTGCGCTGACGGCCTGCTGCATCTTGAAGTCGAAGCGGGCGCGCTCGCAAGGCGCGGTGATGCCGAGCGATTCGTAGCCAGCGGGGTTGACGTCGTGCTCGATGTTCAGGATCAGGCCGTCGCGGGTGGCGAAGGCGAAGTCGTCGTCGATGAAGGTGTCACCCGGGATGTTGACCTGGGTGGTCAGGGTGCGGTGGCCCGGCTTGACGACGTGGAAGTGGATGTGGGCCGGACGGTTGCCGTGGCGACCCAGGGCGGTGAACAGCTCGCGCACCGGGCCGGTCGGCGGGATTTCGTAGCCCGGAGCGATGGTGGTGCGGAAGCGGTACTGGCCCTGCTCGTCGGCCACGATCTTGCGGCGCAGCTCGTGCTCCTTCATGCCCGGGAAGAAATGCGAGTAGCCGCCCTGTTCGTTGCAATGCCAGGCGTCGATCACGGCATTCGGGACCGGTTTGCCCTCGAAGTCGAACACGGTGCCCTCGACGACCATGACCTTGCCCTTGCCGCGCAGGGTGCTGTCATCGTCGAGCTGGGCTTCGTGGTTGGACTGCGGCGCGCCCGGAACGAACAGCGGGCCTTCGATGGCGCGCGGGGTGCCGGCGGCGATGCCGGCGGCTTCGTCGGCCTCGTCCAGCATGATGTCGAGCAGGCGGTCGAAGCCCAGGCCGGCGGTGATCAGGCCGATCTGGCCCAGCGCGCCCAGGCGGGTGATCCAGTCGCAGGCGGCCCAGAACTCGTCGGGCGTGACCTTGAACTCGTCGATGGTCTTGAACAGGTCGGCGGTGATGCGGCCGACGATGGCGCGCACGCGCTCGTCGCCTTCGGCGATCTTGACGGTGTTGACGAGCTCGAGCAGGCTTTCTTTGGTGAATTCGTTTTTGGTCACGGTTATCTCCTGAGTGTGTGGGCGTCGCAAGACGAAGGGCTTGAGGCAATCGCCTTGGCGTCTGCCTTGGTTGATTGGTCTGCGGAGCCAATTCTGGGTCAGCGGCGGGCCGAAATCAAAGACTGTTTCAGACTTGATCCATACCCAAAAGGCATGCCGCCCCCATTCCTGTCTGTCGGATCACGCGAATGAGGGTTAACCCTTATAGGCAAACCGGGGAATCATGGTTCCTGGCGGTTTCAGCCACCAACCTATGGCGCATGAGGGGGCGGCGGTCCGCCGGCCCCAAAACGCGCCACGCCGGCCCGGGACAGCTCCGGGGCCGGCGTGGCGTGGCGTGTTCGCGCCGCGTCAGGCGATGGCCGAGGGATGCTGGGCCAGCGGCGTGACGTGGAGCTTCATGAACGGGAACAGCGGCAGCTGCGACAGCAGGGTGTGCAGTTCGTCGTTGCTCGCGACATCGAACAGGCTGTAGTTGGCGTATTCGCCGACCACGCGCCACAGGGTCTTCCAGCGGCCGTCGCGCTGCAGCTCCTGCGAGTAGGCCTTCTCGCGTGCCTTGATTTCGTTGGCCTGTTCGAGCGGCAGGTCGTGGGGGATGTTGACATCCATGCGAACCAGAAACAGCATGATTTCTTCCTTTTGTGAAACGGGGGGACTCAGGCGACCAGCTGGTGGCCGAGGTCGATGTGGGTGGCGGTCAGGCCGGCGCGCGCGCGGTCGAAGCGCTCGAGCTTGACCGGGTCGATCTCGACCCCGATGCCGGGGCCGTCGGGCAGTTGCAGCTCGAAGTCGACGATCGGCATCAGCTCGGTCACGATGTCGTCGACCAGCAGCTGCGGGCCGAACAGTTCGCAGCCGTGGTGACGCGGACCCAGGGTCGAGAACACCTGGGCCGAGGCGGCGCTGCCGATCGAGGTCTCGAGCATGGTGCCGCCGTACCAGGCGATGTCGGCCGCCTCTGCCACGGCCGCGACTTCCTTGGTGCGCAGCAGGCCGCCATGCTTGGCGACCTTGAGCGAGAATACTTGGCTGGCCTGCGCGCGCGCCAGCAGCAGCGCGTCCTGCGGGCTGCAGACGGTCTCGTCGGCCATGATGCTGGCGCGGTCGCCCAGCGTGGCGCTGAGGGTCTTGAGCGCCTCGACGTTCCACCTGGCCACCGGCTGCTCGATCAGCGTGACGCCGGCATCGATCATCTGCGGCAGGAAGCGGCGCGCGGTGCTGCCGTCCCAGGCCTGGTTGACATCGACCGTCAGCGTGGCCTTGCCTTCGAGGCCGCGCGCGATCCGCGACACATGGGCCACGTCCTGCTCGGGGCTGCGGGCGCCGATCTTCATCTTGAAGATGCGGTGGCGCTTCTGCTCCAGCCGCAGCTGGGCTTCCTCCAGGTCCTTGTTGACATCACCGCTGGCCAGGGTCCAGGCCAGGGGCAGGCTCTTGAGGCGCTTGCCGCCGAGCAGCTGGTAGGCCGGCAGGCCGAGCGTGCGCGCGTAGGCATCGATCAGCGCCATCTCGACCGCGCTCTTGGCGAAATGGTTGCCCTTGCAGAAGGCGTCCATGCGCGCCAGCGCGCTACCGAAGGCGCTACCGTCCTGGTCGATCAGCGCCGGTGCCAGGTAGCCGTCGATGGCGTGCTTGATCGACTCGGGCGACTCCTCGTTCCAGGACGGACCGCCGATGGTGGCGGCCTCGCCGAAGCCGGTCGCGCCGTTGCGCAGCCAGAGCTGGACGATCACCGGGCTCTGGCGGCTGATGGCGCCGAACGACAGCTTGTGCGGCCGGATGGTGGGGATGTCGAGGATGCGCGCCTCGATGCGCTCGATGGAATGGGAGACGGTCATGTCGCGGGTCTGGGTGGACGGTGGTTCGTGAATCGCACTAGCGTAAATCCAGGCCCGCTGGGCTACAAATGATTTATTTCCATGAAATCATTCGTTATTATCGAACGATCATGGAAATCCGGCAGCTGCGCTACTTTCTCGACATCGCCGACACCGAGCATCTGACCCAGTCGGCGCAGAACCTGTTCGTGACCCAGAGCACGCTCTCGCACGGGCTGCGCCAGCTCGAACAGGAGCTCGGCGTCGCGCTGTTCGACCGGCTCGGGC
>JBDLVJ010000364.1:0-5180 GCA_039804875.1 Pseudomonadota bacterium
CCGGCAAGCGCGTCCGACGACTCGATTGAGTCCATCGATTAAGTGATTCACAGCGAAACTCCTTCCAGCGCGGGGCCACCGCGCCTGCTAATGAAGTGGATAAAGGAGAAGCCGATCAGCGGGTGGCTGCGATGACCTTTTTCAAGTACGGTCCCATCGGAGTGGCGAGCCACTTGTCATCCACTTTTTCCGTGGCCTTGCTGAAAGCGTTCTTGTCCACCGTGGTGACTTGGACTCCCTTGGCCTTGAGATCCGCCAGCAGCCTGTCATCGGCCTCCTGAGACATCCGACGCTGCGCCGCCGTGGCTTCGGCAGCCGCCTCCTGGACCGCCTTGCGGTCAGCCTCCGACAGACGATCCCAACTGCGCTTGCTCATCAGGAAAGGCGTCATCTGGAACATGTGACTCGTCAGGGCCAGGTGCTTCTGAACCTCGTAGAGCTTGCTGGCCTGGATGTTGACCAGCGGGTTCTCCTGTCCGTCCACCACGCCTTGCTGCAACGCGACATACAGTTCAGAGAACTTGATTTGCTGCGGATCGGCGCCCAAGGCTTGCATGATGTCGACCAGCACGGCATCGGGCGGGGTCCGCATCTTCAAGCCCTTCATGTCCTCCACCTTGCTGATCGGACGCTTGCCATTGGTCATGTGACGGATGCCGTTGTCCCAGTAGCCCAGTACCACCATGCCCTTGGCAGCCGTCTTCTCGGCCAGTTCCTGGCCCAGCGGACCATCGAGCAGCTTGAAGGCCTGGGCAGCGCTGGAGAACATGAAAGGCATGCCGTAGGCCGCGTACTCGGGAACGGTTGCCGAGATCGCGCCCTGGGAATTGGCCGACAGGTCCAGCGCCCCGGTGCGCAGGGCTGTAATCATGGCCGAGTCATCACCCAGCTGCGCCGAAGGCGCCACCTGCACCTCGATTCGGCCATGGGTCTTGGCCTTCACCACTTCGGCGAACTTGACCGAAGCCTCATGGCGCGGATTGCCGGGAGCCGCACCATGGCCGAGGGTCAACTTCATGGACTGGGCCTGGGCCGCCAGGGGCATGGCGACCGCCAAGGCCGCCACTGTCAGGCAGCGCGCCGTGAATGTTTTACGCTTCATTCTTGTCTCCTTCTGTTGTTCTTCTGGAAAAAATTCAGTGAATCAGCATGCCGCCGTTCACATCCAGGGTGATGCCGGTGCAATAAGCGGACAGATCGCTGCCGAGGAACACGCAGGCACCGGCGATGTCGTCCGCACGCCCCAGGCGCGCCAGCGGGATGGTTTCTGCGATCTCGGCCTTGCGCTGCTCGTCAAGCTTGCCTTTGATGATGTCGGTGCCGATCAGGCCCGGGGCAATGCAGTTGATGCGGATGCCCTGCGGACCGAACTCGCGCGCCATGGCGCGCGCCAAACCCAGTACCCCGGCCTTGGCCGCCGAATAGTGCGGCCCGCCCAGGATGCCGCCGCCACGCTGTGCCGACACCGAGGAAATGCAGACGATTGACCCGCCGCGGTGTTCCTGCATGGAGGGCAGCACGGCCTGCGACATGTACAGGGTGCCACGCAGGCTCACATCCAGGATGCGGTCGTAATCGGCGCCGGTGATCTGGAGCGTGCTGACTGGCTGGGTGATCCCGGCGTTGTTCACCAGGACATCGATTCGACCGAACGCCTTGATGGCTGCCGCGACGGCTGCGTCGCAGGACGCCTTGTCGGTCACATCGGCGACCAGCCCCAGGTGCTGGGGGCCCAACGCGGCGGCGGCGGCTTGCGGCTGTGCAGCCGCCAGATCCAGCACGACCACATGGGCACCGTGGGCGGCCATCAGCTTGGCGGTCGCGAAACCGAGTCCATTGCGACCGGCAGCACCGGTGATGACGGCAACCTTGTCCTTGAGCAACATTGAAAGTGTCTCCTTGTCTGAAGTGGTGGGTACCGGAGTCTTGCGACCAGCGGCGCTTGGGCTGCATGGGAAGAGGCATCCATGCCCGACCCCGGTGACGTGAAGCGGATCATCCGGCAGGCCTAAGATTCAAACAAGCGATACTTCCTCAAGCTAAGATGACGGTTTGTCATTCAACCCCAGGGTCAACCCTATGGCCTACATCCCGCCGATAGCCAACCTGCTCGCCTTCGAAGCGGTAGCCAGACGGCGCAGCTTTGCGCATGCCGCGGCCGAACTGAACCTCACGGCCTCGGCCATCAGTCACCAGGTGGCCCGGCTGGAAACCCAGCTGGGCGTGCGACTGTTCGAGCGCAGCGCGCACGGCGTGCGCCTGAGCACCGCCGGCGAGCAATACCTCACCCGCGTGGGTGGCGCGCTGAGCACCATCACCGCCGCCACCGATGACCTGCGGCATGGGGTGAGCAACAGCCTGTACGTTCACTCAGCCCCCAGCATCGCCAGCCTGTGGCTGATGCCGCGCCTGCGCACGTTTGCCCAGGCCTATCCCGACATCACGCTCAATTTGTCTGCCGCGCACACGCCCAGCGACTTCGCGCTGGGACAGGCAGACATCGACATCAGGTATGGCGTTCCCCAATGGCCGGATCTTGTCGTTGAACCGCTGTTCGAGGAACGCATGGTGCCGCTGGCAAGCCCCACCTTCATTCGCGAGCATCGTTTGCGCCGTCCCACGCAATTGATCGACATGCCCCTGATCCAGAGCAATGTCAACGTGATTCAATGGTCCAACTGGTTCAGCACCATGACCAATCTGCGGGCACCTGATCGATTTGCCGTCCGGTTTGACCGCGCGCACATGTCAATTGATGCAGCGACGCAAGGATTGGGCGTCGCGCTGGAAAGCGAGACCTTGGCCAGCCATCATCTGTCGAAGGGATTGTTGCGGCCCGTTTTCGGATTCGACATGTCCATCCCGGTCAAGGCGCATTTCGCGGTCTACCCGGCGCGGCATGCAAAACGTCCCACGGTCGAGGCATTTCTTTCGTGGCTACATGGCGAAGCCGCCCAGAATCTGAAGTGAACCGCGGCAAGCGGAAAGAGGAATCACCGGCTGTCGTGACCTGCAGCCCTCAGTGCCGCACCGACCCCGCCACGGTCGGCGCCTGCATCGGCCAGGCGATCAGCAGCCAGAGCGCGCTCAGCGCGGCGCAGGCGGCGAACACCCCCGAGCCGCCCTGGGTCTTGACCAGCCAGCCGCCACCGGCGCCACCGACGAAGAAGCCCAGCGACTGCAGCGTGTTGTAGACGCCGAGGGCGGCGCCGCGATGCGCGGGCGGCGCCAGCCGCGAAGCCAGGCTGGGCTGGCTGGCTTCGAGCATGTTGAAGCCGGTGAAGAACAGGCACAGCAGCAGCGCGGCCCAGGCCAGCGAGGGCGCCCGCGCCATGACCAGGAAACCCAGCTGCACCAGCAGGATCAGCCCGATGGCGACCAGGAAGACCAGGCGCAGATGGCCCTTGCGCTCAAGCCGGAACAGCAAACCGCCCATGATCAGGAACGAGATCAGCACCGCCGGCAGGTAGACCTGCCAATGCTCGGAGGCCGCCAGTCCGGACTCGACCAGCAGCGCGGGCACGGCCATCCACATCGACAGCTGCACCGCGTGCAGCGCGAAGACGCCGAAATCGAGCCGCAGCAAGCCGGCATGGGCCAGCACCTGGCGCAGGCCACCGCGACCGACCGGGCGCGGCAGGACCGGCTCGGGCGGCACGACCCAGGCCACCACGGCCATGCCGATCAATGCCAGCGCCAGGGTCACGAGGAACAGGCCGCGCAGGCCGATCCACGCCGCCAGCAGCGGCGCGAGCACCAGCGAAAGCGCGAACATCAAGGCGATGCCGATGCCCACCAGCGCCATCGCCTTGGTGCGCACGCTGTCGCGCGTGACATCGGCCAGGAAGGCCGTGACCGCGGCCGAGATCGCGCCCGCGCCCTGGATCGCGCGGCCCGCCACCAGCCACTGCACGCTGGGCGCCCAGGCCGCGATCGCGCTGCCGAGCGCGAACAGCGCCAGCCCGAGCAGGATCACCGGCTTGCGACCCCAGCGGTCCGAGGCCATGCCGAGCGGGATCTGCAGCAGGGCCTGGGTCAGCCCGTAGACGCCCATGGCCAAGCCGACCAGCGCGCTGTCGTCGCCGCCGGGATAGCGCCTCGCCTCGAGCGCGAACACCGGCAGCACCAGGAACAGCCCCAGCATGCGCAGGGCGAAGATGGTGGCGAGCGAGACGCTGGCGCGGCGTTCGCCGGCGGTCATGCGATGGGGGTCGTTCTGGGTATCGGGCACGATGGGGGGTGGCGACCGGGACCAGACAGAGCCTGGGACGGTCGCGCAGATGGCGGGCGAAGCCGCCATTTTCGCTCAAGCGCCGCTCAGTGGTAGCTGAGGGCGCTGCGATAGGCGCCGCAACCCACCAGCAGCTGCTCGCTGATCGGCAGCACGAAGGAGGATTTGCCGCGCACCTGGCCGGTCAGGGGATTGACGATGTTGTATTCGATCCAGCCGCCACCCTCCTGATCGACCCGGTCCCAGGCATCGCGCAGCAGGCGGTCGGCGTCAACGCCCGGGGCATCGTAGACCGAACTGCCCGACTTGCCGCGATCGGCCCCCATGACGCGATAGCAGCCCTTGCGGTCGAGCACGAAGATGTAGAGATCGCGGTCGATGAAGCGGCCGTTGGGCTGATAGAAATCCTCGCTGGCGCGCTCCAGGCCCTTGGCCTGGATGTGAGCGAGCGCCTGCTGCACCAGATGCATCGCGACATCGGCGGTGCCCTGGATCAGCGTCATGTGCTGCACCGCCTGGGTGAGCTCCGCCGTGCGGTCCATCAGCTGGCCGCAGCGACCGCTGGTGCGGTCCGCCATGGAGGCATTCTGGTAAGTCACCTTGTCGATCTCGTCCATGGCCTGCGCCACTTCCTTGAGCGCGACGCTTTGCTGCTTGCTGGCCACGGCCATGCCGTCGATGCGCACGGCGATGTCGCGAATCCCGGTGACGAGTCGGTCCATCACCGCGTTGACCGAGGTGATCTCGGTGACCGAGGACTTGACCCGTCCGGTCGAGGCCGCGATCAGCGAGCGCACCTCGCCGGCGGCCGACTGGGTGCGCTGCGCCAGGCTGCGGACCTCGGTGGCCACCACGGCGAAGCCGCGGCCGGCGTCGCCGGCGCGCGCCGCCTCGACCCCGGCATTGAGCGCCAGCCGGTAGGTCTGGAAGGCGATCTCGTCGATGACGC
>JBDLVJ010000365.1:0-9589 GCA_039804875.1 Pseudomonadota bacterium
GCCCCGGTGGCGAACCGCCGTCGATGACAGCGAACCCGATACGGAATACCCCAACCGTTCAGCCTGCAGGCCTCCGAGCCGGAGCTGGACGAGGACTGAAGTGAACCCAAAGACCACTAGGCCAGCCGCTGTGCATCACGCCGCCCTGCCGCCTTTGATCACGCCACTCCACGCGCCCATGCCCGGACAGGATTGAGCGCGCGCGGATTGCCGCATGTACCGCGGCGCCGCCCCTCTACCCTTGCACTGGCTCTCCGGCAATTCCTCCTCGTTCGTGCCATCTGCTGCGGTTCACGGCTTGAGCCCGACCGGGCTGTTAGTCAGTGACAAGAGGAACGCACACATGAAGCGCATGTTGATCAACGCCACGCAGGCCGAAGAGCGCCGCCTGGCCATCGTCGACGGGCAGAAACTGCTCGACTACGAGATCGAAATCGAGGGGCGCGAGCAGCGCAAGGGCAACATCTACAAGGCCGTCGTCACGCGCGTCGAGCCCTCGCTGGAAGCCTGTTTCGTCGACTACGGCGAGGACCGCCACGGCTTCCTGCCGTTCAAGGAAATCTCGCGCCAGTATTTCCAGGGCAGCGCCTCGCCCTCGCAGGCGCGCATCCAGGACGTGATCCGCGAAGGCCAGGAACTGCTGGTCCAGGTCGAGAAGGAAGAGCGCGGCAACAAGGGCGCGGCGCTGACCACCTTCGTCAGCCTGGCCGGCCGCTACGTGGTGCTGATGCCGAACAACCCGCGCGGCGGCGGCGTCAGCCGGCGCATCGAGGGCGAGGACCGCGCCGAGCTGAAAGCCGCGCTCGAGCAGCTCGAGTACCCCAACGGCATGAGCATCATCGCGCGTACCGCCGGCATCGGCCGCGAGGCCGGCGAGCTGCAATGGGACCTCAATTACCTGCTGAAATTGTGGAACGCGATCGACGGCGCGGCCAAGTCCGGCAAGGGCGCCTTCCTGATCTATCAGGAATCGAGCCTGGTGATCCGCGCCATCCGCGACTACTTCAACAACGACATCGGCGAGATCCTGATCGACACCGACGACATCTTCGAGCAGGCGCACCAGTTCATGGCTCATGTGATGCCGGAGCAGGAACACCGGGTCAAGCGCTACCGCGATGACGCGCCGCTGTTCTCGCGCTTCCAGATCGAGCATCAGATCGAGACCGCCTACAGCCGCACCGTGACGCTGCCCAGCGGCGGCGCGATCGTGATCGACCAGACCGAGGCACTGGTCGCGGTCGACGTCAACTCGGCGCGCTCGATCAAGGGCGGCGACATCGAGGAAACCGCGACCCGCACCAACCTGGAGGCCGCCGACGAGGTGGCGCGCCAGGCCCGTCTGCGCGACCTCGGCGGCCTGATCGTGATCGACTTCATCGACATGGAAGAATCGCGCAACCGGCGCGAGGTCGAGAACCGCCTGCGCGACGCGCTGCGCCAGGACCGCGCCCGCGTGCAGTTCGGCTCGATCAGCAAGTTCGGCCTGCTCGAGATGAGCCGCCAGCGCCTGCGCCCGGCCCTGAACGAAGGTGCCTCGATCCCCTGCCCGCGCTGCGGCGGCTCCGGCCATATCCGCGACACCGAAAGCTCGGCGCTGCAGATCCTGCGCATCATCCAGGAGGAGTCGCTCAAGGAAAGCACGGCCGCCGTGCTGGTGCAGGTGCCGGTCGAGGTCGCGAGCTTCCTGCTCAACGAGAAGCGCACCGAGATCACCAAGATCGAGCTCAAGCAGCGCATCAGCGTGCTGCTGGTGCCGAACAAGTCGCTCGACACGCCGCATTACAAGCTCGAGCGCCTCAAGCATGACGATCCGCGCCTGGAGCACCTGGACGCGAGCTACAAGATGGCCGAGGAGGTCGAGGACGTAGCGACCTTCACCCGCCGCAGCCAGGAGCGCTCGAACAAGCAGGAGCCGCTGATCAAGGGCGTGCTGCCCGACGCGCCGGCCCCGGTCTCGACCCCCAAGCCCGAGGTGATCGCGCCGGTGGCGGCGGCCCCGGCCCCGGTGGCGGCTCCGGTGCGCGTGGCGGCCCCCGCGCCCGAGACCGGCTTCATGGCCTGGCTCAAGCGCCTGTTCGGCGTCGCGCCGGCCCTGGCTCCGGTGGCAGCGCCGGTGGCCGTGACTCCGAGCCCGGCCCCCGCTGCCGCGCCGGCGACCCGCGAGCCCCGCAGCGACAGCCGTGGCAACCGAGGAGAACGCGGCGTCCGTGGTGGAAATGGCCGTGGTGAACGCAGCGAGCGCCCGCTTGAGCGCAACGGTGAGCGTCCGCCCCAGGGCCAGGGCGAACGCGGCCTGGAAAGCCGCCGCAACGAGCGCCAGCGCGGCGAAGGCCGGAGCTCCGAGGCCCGCGAGGGGGGTCGTGAAGGAGGACGAGGCGAACCGCGCCGCGAAGGTCGCCGTGACGCCCGTCCCGAGACCCGCAACGAGATCGCGACCACGGAAACGGCGGCGCTGAACCTCGAGAACGGCGCTGTGACGCCCGACGCGGCGGAGGGCAATGTCCCGGCCGAAGGCCGCCGCGAACGCGGCGAAGGTCGTCGTCGCGGTCCCCGCAACGAGAACCGGCGCCACGCGCCCGGGTCTGAAGCCGAGGCCGGACAGGCCGCCGAAACCCCGGTGACGGACAACACCGAAGCCAGCGACGACCAGGTCAAGACCGACGGGTCACAGGCCGAGCCGCGCGCCGCGCGTGAACGCCGCAGCCGCGACCGCTACGGCCGCGACCGCCGTTCGCGTGGCGAAGCCGCCGCGACTTCGCCCGAAGAATCCGAAGGCCAGGTGACCGAGACCGCAGCTGCGGAATCCGGCGCGGCCAGCGCACCGCGCTCCTACTTCAAGACCGCCGCCGCCAGCGCGGTCGCCGAGGTCGAGGCGCCGGTCGAACCGGCAGCCGCGCAGCAGCCCGCCGTCGCGCTGGCTGAAGTGCCGCCGGTCGCGCCCAGCCAGCCGGCACCGATCGAAGCCGCGCCCGAAACGGCTCCGGCTCCGGTGCAAGCTCCGGCTGCAGCCGTGGCGGTGACCGCGGTGGTCGCGGCGACCGAACCGGTCGTGGCAGAACAGCCTGCGGCCCAGGCCTACCGCCTGGCCATCGACGAGCTGTCGGCTCTGGCCCAGCAAGTCGGCCTGGAATGGGTCCAGTCCGATGCCGACAAGGTGGCCCAGGTGCAGGCAGCGATCGCCGCCGAACCCAGGCCGGTCCGTGTGCCGCGTGAACCCAAGGCGGTCGTGCTGCTCGACGAAGGCCCGCTGATCCTGGTCGAGACGCGCCGCGATCTGAGCGAGCTGAAGCTGCCGTTCGAGGCCTGATCCGTCCGCGCCGACCCCGTCCTGTCATGCCGGGGTCGGCGCCAGGCCTGCATAACTTCAACTGCCCAGAGTCATACTGCATCATGGAAAACGCCCAAGCCTCCCGCCCCGAGGAATTCCCCGTAGTGCCCGACCTGCACTGGTCGCCCGAGCTTGAACTGGGCGATGCGCGCATGGATCAGACACATGAGGAAATGGTCGAGCAAGTCGCCCACCTGCGCGCCCTGCCGCATGCCGAACAGCTCGAGCCCTACCGCGAACTGGTCCGGCACACGGTCGAGCATTTCGCGCAGGAAGAGCGCTGGATGATCGCGACCGGCTTCAATGCCGACAACTGCCACGCCAGCCACCACGAAACAATCCTCGACACCATGCGCCAGGTCGAGACGCATTTCCTGCAAGGCGACGAGGAAATCATCGACCGCATGGCGGCCGCGCTGGCGGAGTGGCTGCCGATGCACGCCTCGACCATGGATGCGGGCCTGGTCCAGCACATGAAGAACGTCGGGTTCGATTCGCGCACCGAGACGCTGGCAGATCCGTCACTGGTCAAGCCCGCCACCATGAGCGGCTGTGGCAGCGTGAGCTGCAGCTAAAGCCCTCCAGGAACGCTTTCGCTTGCTGCCCCGGTCTGCCAACAGGCCGGGGCATTTTCTTGTCCCGCTGCGGCTGCGACAGGCGAAAAAAAGCCTGCCGGCTGGCAGGCTATGGTCTGCGTCAGGAAAAGGCTCAGGCCTTCTTGACGTAGGAGTTGCACCAGCCCTTGGCGGAAACCTGCTTGCCGGCGAAGATCGGGCAGACACCCGAGGCGGCACCCGCCTTGCCCTGGTACAGGGTGCAGCTGGCACAGCTCTGACCAGCCGCGTACTTGGGGAACTTGGTCTTGTCGACCTTGGTCGCGTCGGCCTTGTAACCCAGGGCCGCTGCCTGGGCATCGGTCTCGGCGACCATGGCTTGTGCCTGAGCCGTGCCGGCGAGCGCGAGGGCGCCCGAAGCGGTGGCGACTTGCAGCAGGAAAACGCGACGATTCGATTGGATCATGATGAGGAAGTGGAAGGGTTGTTGATAGTGATAAAGAGAGAAAGCGCTTGACCGCTCGCTGAGCGATTGTGCGCCTTCGGGCCGGCGTTTTCAAGTTTGGCGCCGATTAACCAAGGGCGAAGATCGGACATGGAATCGATCCGGATCGCCTGGCATGCAAGAGGCTGCTTCAGGCATCGGCCGACAACAGGCCCGCGCGCAGGTGCAGCACGCGGTCGCAACGCCGGGCCAGCTCGGCATCGTGGGTCACCAGCACGAAGGCCGTGCCCTGCTCGCGCGCGAGCTCCAGCATCAGCTCGAACACGCCGTCGGCGGTCGCGCGGTCCAGGTTGCCGGTCGGTTCATCGGCCAGCACGCAGGCCGGCCGCGTGACGAGCGCGCGCGCGATCGCCACCCGCTGGCGCTCGCCGCCCGAGAGCTCGGCCGGGCGGTGCGGCAGGCGCTGGCTCAAGCCGACCCGATCCAGCCAATGCGCGGCCTCGGCGGCGGCGGCGTCGCGCGGCAGGCGCCGGATCCAGAGCGGCATCGCCACATTGTCCTGCGCGCTGAACTCGGGCAGCAGATGGTGGAACTGGTAGACGAAACCCAGATGGCGGTTGCGCGACTCGCCCTGCAAGGCCGGGCTCAGGCGGGCCAGATCATGGCCGTGCAGCAGGACGCGGCCGGCGCTGGGCGCGTCGAGCCCGCCGAGCAGGTGCAGCAGCGTGCTCTTGCCCGAGCCCGAGCTGCCGACGATGGCCAGCGTCTCGCCGGCCCGGATGTCGAGATCGACGCCCTGCAATACGCTCACGTCGAGCCGGCCTTCGTGGAAGCGCTTGCTCAGGCCGCGCGCGCTCAGGACGATATGGGGTTCACTCATAGCGCAGCGCCTCCGCCGGATTGACGCGGCTGGCGTGCCAGCTCGGGTAAAGCGTGGCCGCGAAGGCCAGCAGCAGGGAAAGCAGCGCGATCGGGACGATGTCGCCCTGCTGGGGTGCGCTCGGCATGCGACTGATCAGGTAGATGTCCTGCGGCAGGAAATGGGTGCCCAGCAGCGACTCGAGCGCCGGCACCAGGGTGTCGATGTTGAACGCGATGCCCAGACCCAACAACAGGCCGGCCAGCGTGCCGATCACGCCGACCAGCGCGCCCTGGACCACGAAGATGGCCATGATGCTGCGCGGGCTCGCGCCCAGCGTGCGCAGGATCGCGATGTCGGCGCGCTTGTCGGTCACGGTCATGACCAGGGTCGAAACCAGGTTGAAGGCCGCGACCGCGACGATCAGCGTCAGGATGATGAACATCATGCGCTTCTCGAGCTGAACGGCGGCGAACCAGGTCCGGTTCTGGCGCGTCCAGTCGCGCAGCAGCAGGTCGCCGCTGACCGTGGTGGCCAGCTGCTGCGTGACCTCGCGCGCGCGGTGCAGGTCCTTGAGCTTGAGCCGCACGCCGGTCGGCCCCTCAAGCCGGAAGATGCGCGCCGCGTCGTCGATGTGAATGAAGGCCAGCGTCGAGTCGTACTCGTAATGGCCCGAATCGAAGAGGCCGACCACGCTCATCTGCTTGAGCCGCGGCACCACGCCGGCCGGCGTGACCTGGCCGCTGGGCGCGACCAGCGTGACCGCATCGCCGACGCGCAGGCCCAGGCTCTGCGCCAGCGCGCCGCCCAGCACGATGCCGAACGCCCCGGGCTGCAGCTGCGGCAGCACGGTCTGGGCCAGCTCGCCGGCCAGGCTGGTGACGGCGGGTTCCTGGGCCGGATCGATGCCGCGCAGCAGCACGCCCTTCATGTCCGCACCGCGCGCGAGCAGGCCCTGGGCCGCGATGAAGGGCGCCGCGCCGACCACCTCGGGATGGGCGCGCAGCTCGCGCAGCGTGGTCGGCAGGTCGGGCAGCGCGCCGCCATCGGGCGTGAAGACCTCGACATGCGACAGCACGCCAAGCATGCGGTCGCGCACCTCCTGCTGGAAGCCGTTCATGACGCTGAGCACGACGATCAGCGCCGCCACGCCGAGCGCGATGCCCAGCATCGAGACGCCGCTGATGAAGGAAATGAAGCCGTTGCGCCGCGTGGCGCGACCGGCGCGCGTGTAGCGCCAGCCAAGCAGGAATTCATAGGGGATTTGCATGGATCTCCAGATTGCCGACCCGAGATTGTGTCATCCCCGACAATAACGGGTTAAACACCCGCCATGGCGCCGACCTTGCAACATCTGATCGTTCCTTACGCCGCCACCATTGCCCCGCTGACGGGGCAGGACAGCCAGCTGCCCGCCCTGCCCCGCCTCGCCCGTCTGCTGGCCAGGCTGGCACAGCAGGAAACCGATGCCGGTGACGAGTACTCGCTGAGCCCGCCGCACGAGCGGGCGTTGGCGCGCGCGCTGGGCCTGCCCACGACCGACGGCGCCATACCCTGGGCGGCCTGGGAGGCCGGCGAGCGGCAGCAGGCCTGCGCCTGGTTCACGCCCTGCCACTGGCAGGCCCGCATGGACCAGGTCACGCTGCAGCCGCCCGAGAACCTCGACCTGCCCGAGGCCGAGTCACGCGAGCTGTTCGAGGCGCTGCGGCCCTGGACCGAGGAGGACGGCATCGCGCTGCATTTCGAGTCGGCCACGCGCTGGCGCGCGGTCGGCCCGGCTTTCGCCGATCTGCCCTGGGCCAGCCTGGACCGGGTCGCACACCGGCAGCTCGACGCCTGGCTGCCCAACGGCGGGCAGCTACCACAGGCGCGCGCGCTGCTGCGGCTGCAGAACGAAGCCCAGATGCTGTTCTACACCCACCCGCTCAACGACCGGCGCGCGGCACGCGGCCTGGCCAGCATCAACGGCTTCTGGATCAGCGGTACCGGGGCCTGGGAGGGCCAGACCCTGCCGGCGCCCCGGGTCGCACAAGGCCTGCGCGCGCCCGCGCTGCGCGGCGACTTGACCGCCTGGGCCGCCGCCTGGGAGCGGCTGGAGCAAGACGAGATCGCCCCCCTGCTCGAAGCCGCCGAGCGCGGCGACGCGATCCGCCTGACCCTGTGCGGCGAGCGCGGCGCGATCAGCTGGGCCAGCGGTCTGCCCGCCAAGCCGGGCGCGCTGTCGCGTCTGCGCGGTCTTTTCCAGCGCCAGCGTCCGCTCGACCTGGCGCAACTCCTGAGCCAGCTATGAAGATCATCAACCGTGAAGTGCCACCGCGGGCCGTCTGGGCACTCGAACAGGAAGGCGTGCATCCGCTGCTGGCCCGTCTGTTCGCCGCCCGTGGCGTGCAGGACATCGGCGAACTCGACGACGGCTTGAACCTGCTGCAGCCGCCCGAGCAGATGCGCGGCACGCAAGAAGCAGCGCTCATGCTGGCCGACGCGATGGCCGCCGGCCAGCGGATCTGCATAGTCGCCGACTACGACTGCGACGGCGCCACCGCCTGCGCCACCGCGCTGCGCGGCCTGGGCCTGCTTGGGGCCCCGCTGGGCTGGAACGCGGTCGACTACCTGGTGCCCGACCGGGTCGCCGACGGCTACGGCCTGACGCCCTCGATCGCGGCACGGGTCAAGGCCAGGGGCGCCGACCTGCTGGTCACGGTCGACAACGGCATCGCCAGCGTGGACGGCGTGGCGCACGCGCGCGCGCTCGGGCTGCGGGTGCTGATCACCGACCACCATCTGCCGGCCGTGCTCGACGGCCAGGTGCAGCTGCCGCAGGACTGCGTGATCGTCAACCCCAGCCAGCCTGGCTGCGGCTTCATCAGCAAATCCATAGCTGGCGTCGGCGTCATGTTCTATGTGCTGCTGGCCTTGCGCGCCGAACTGCGCGCGCGCGGCGCCTTCGACCTGAAGACCCAGCCGCGCATCGACAGCCTGCTGCCGCTGATCGCGCTCGGCACGGTGGCCGACGTGGTCAGGCTCGATGCGCACAACCGGCGCCTGGTGGCCCAGGGCCTCAGGCGTATCCGGGGCGGCGCGCTGCCGGCCGGGCTGTCGGCGCTGTTCCAGGTCGCGAACCGGCGCCAGGCCACGGCCAACAGCCTGGACCTGGGCTATGCGATCGGTCCGCGCCTGAACGCGGCCGGCCGGCTGGCCGACATGACGCTGGGCATCGCCTGCCTGACCACCGACAATCCGACACGCGCCGCCGAGCTGGCGCGACAGCTCGACGCGATCAACCGCGAGCGCAAGACCCTGGAAGGCGAGATGCGCGAGCAGGCGCTGCAGCTGGCAGAGGCGCTGTGGGACGAGTCCGAGCAGCCGCCGCCCGCGCTCTGCCTCTACGACCCCGACTTCCACGAGGGCGTGGTCGGCATCGTCGCCGCGCGGCTCAAGGACAAGCTGCACCGGCCGACCTTCGTCTTCGCCTCCAGCCAGGCATCGGGCAAGGAGCATGAGCTCAAGGGCTCGGGTCGCTCGATCCCGGGCTTTCACCTGCGCGATGCGCTCGACCTGATCGCCAAGCGTCATCCGGGCTTGCTGCTGCGCTTTGGCGGACATTCGGCCGCGGCCGGCTGCACCCTCGCCGAGGAGGATTTCGATCGCTTCGACCAGGAACTGCAGCGCATCGCGGCCGAATGGCTGGACCTGCCCACGCTGCAACGCCAGCTCGAGGCCGACGGACCGCTCGACCCGCAATACCGCCGGGTCGAGATGATCGACCTCCTGCAGCAAGAAGTCTGGGGCCAGGGCTTCGCGCCGCCGCTGTTCTGCGAGGAGGTCGATGTCCTGTCGCAGCGCCTGGTCGGTGGCAAGCACCTGCAGCTCAAGCTGCGCCACGGCGGCGAACCGGTCGACGGCATCTGGTTCGGCCATGCCGATCCGTTGCCGGCGCGGGTGCGGCTGGCCTACCGGCTCGACGCCGACGAGTGGCAGGGCCAGCGCCGGCTGCGCTTCATGATCGAGGGCGCCGAACTGTGAGCCCGGCCGCAGCCATGCAGAGCGCAGCCACTGCCATGAGTGCAGTCCCGATAGCGCCTAAGCCACGACCGCCGCGACCCATCGCGGTGCCCAGAGGCCTGAGCGTGCTGCATGCAGACGCCGCGCTGCTGGTGCTCGACAAGCCGGCCGGACTGCTCTCGGTGCCCGGGCGCGGCCCCGAGAACGCCGACTGCCTGAGCGCGCGCGCGCAGGCCCGGTTTGCCGACGCGCTGATCGTGCACCGGCTCGACATGGGCACCTCGGGACTGATCGTGATGGCGCGCGGCGCACCGGCCCAGTCCTCGCTCAGCAGCGCCTTCGCCAAGCGCCGGGTCCACAAGCGCTACCAGGCACTGGTCGCGGGCCGGCCAGACAGC
>JBDLVJ010000366.1:0-5563 GCA_039804875.1 Pseudomonadota bacterium
TGGCACCGAGCTGCAGCTCCTGCCAGGTGGTGTTTTTTCGGGGTAGGCTCATATGTGATCCGTCAATCAGGGTTAATCCATGACAGCTTATTTACCACATAAGTCAGAACGATTAACTGAATCCGGAAAAGACTGCAGATAGACAATTTATATTGTTTATACTGTTTAGATCGTTAACAGCAAATGCGAAGCATGAACTCGAGCAAGAAAATCAAATCCGAACTGGCCGGCGACAAGGACAAGAAGCCCAAGCTGGTGCGCGACAGTTTCACCATCCCCAAGGATGAATACGCGGCGATCGAGACCCTGAAGGCGCGCGCGCTGACCCTGGGCCTGGCGATCAAGAAGAGCGAGCTGATGCGCGCCGGGCTGATGGCGCTGACGAGCCTGAGCGATGCCAAGCTCAAGACGGCCCTGGTGGCGGTGCCGACGCTCAAGACCGGCCGCCCGAGCGCCCAGGCCAGCAGCGCGCAGGCAGCCTTCGAGGCCGAAGCACCGGCGCCCGTGACCAGCGAGGCGCCCGCCGCCGCCCCCGAGGCGCCGGCCCCGGTGGCGGTCAAGGCGCCAGTCGCGCGCAAGAGCCGCAAGCCCAAGGCCGCCAGCGGCGAAGCGCCGGCGTCTCACTCCGCCTGAGGCCACCGCCTCAGAGGAATTCCGGGCTCTGGACCGTCAGGATGACGGTCTGCGCGACCCCGTTGCGCTCGCGCTGGTGCAGCCACCAGAGCGCGCCCTTCCTGATCGAGCACTCCGGCTCGGACAGTCCCAGCAGCCGCGCCACCACCCGGCCCAGGGTCGGCTGGTGACCCACGATCAGCGTCGGGTGCCGCAGCTGCGGCCACTGCACCAGCTCCAGCAGCTCGTCCGGGCTGGCCTCGGGGCGCAGCGCGTCGCTGAGCTGGTACTTGCGCCTGAGCGCCAGCACGGTCTGCTCGGTGCGCACCGCCGGGCTCGACCAGATTCGCGCGTCCTCGGGCAGGTTGCGCGCCAGCCAGGCCGACATGCGGGCGGCCTGCTTCTCGCCCTTGGCCGTCAGGCGGCGCGACAGGTCGCTGCCGCCGGTCTCCTCGTTGTCGGCGAGGTCCTCGGCCTCGGCGTGACGCCACAGGATCAGATCTGCATTCATGCCTTGCCTCCATAGCGCGCCATCAGCTGGGCCTGCGCCGAATGCGCGTGCGCGCGCGGTTTGCCGTTGGCCGCCTGGGCCCTGAGGTAGACGCCATCGGGCTGCAGCAGCCAGGCGTCGGTGTTGTCGGCCAGGCTCATCTCCAGGCATTCGTCGATGATGCGCCGGCGCAGTTCTGAATCGGTGACCGGCCAGGCCAGCTCGACGCGGCGCAGCATGTTGCGGTTCATCCAGTCGGCGCTCGAGAGCCACAGATCCTCCTGCTGGCCGAGCTGGAAGAAGAACACGCGCGAGTGCTCCAGCAGCCGGCCGATGATCGAGCGCACGCGCACGTTGTCGGTATGACCCGGCACGCCGGCGGGCAGGATGCAGGCGCCGCGCACGATCACATCGACCTTGACGCCGGCCTGCGAGGCCAGCGCCAGCGCGCGCGCCAGCGGCTCATCGGTCAGGGCGTTCATCTTGAGCACGATGCGGGCGGGCTGGCCCGCGCGCGCGGCCTGCGCCGTGGCCTCGATCCGGTCGAGCATGGCCTTGTGCAGATGAAAGGGCGCGATCAGGACCTTTTGCAACCGCGCGAGCCGGTTCTGGCTCGCCAGGTGCAGGAAGATCTGCTCCAGGTCGCCGGTCAGCGCCTCGTCGGCGCTCAGATAGCTCAGATCGGTGTAGAGCTTGGCCGTGCCGGGGTTGTAGTTGCCGGTCGAGACCTGGGCATAGCGGCGCAGGCGGCCCCGCTCGCGCCGCGTCACCAGCAGCATCTTGGCATGGGTCTTGAGCCCGACGATGCCGTAGACCACCTGGGCGCCGACCGATTCCAGCAGCTCGGCGTTGTTGATGTTGGCCTCCTCGTCGAAGCGCGCCTTGAGCTCGACCACGGCCGTGACTTCCTTGCCCCGGCGCACCGCCTCGCGCAGCAGGTCGGTCATCTCGGCCTTGCTGCCGGTGCGGTAGATGGTCTGCTTGATCGCCAGCACGTCCGGGTCCTCGACCGCCTCGCGCAGGAAGGCCAGCACCGCGTCGAAGCTCTCGTAGGGCTGGTGGATCAGCACATCGCCCTGCTGCAGCCGGTCGAAGAAGGACTGTCCCGGCGTGAGCTGCAGCGGCCAGCTCGGCTGGTAGCGCTCGAAGCGCAGCTCGGGCACATCGACCAGATCGATCAGCTGGGTCAGCCGCACCAGGTTGACCGGCCCGGCCACCTTGTAGAGCGACTCGGGCGGCAGGGCGAACTGCTGCAGCAGGAAATCGGACAGGAAGCCCGAGCAGCCGGCCGAGACCTCGAGCCGCAGCGCGCGGCCGTAGTGGCGGTGCTGCAGGCCCACGCGCAGCGCGGTGCGCAGGTTCTTGACCTCCTCCTCGTCGACCGCGAGGTCGGAATGGCGGGTGACGCGAAACTGCGAGAACTCGGTCACCTGGCGGCCCGGGAACAGGTCGCCCAGGTGGGCGCGGATCACGCTCGAGATCGAGACGAAATGCACCTGGCGCGAACCCTTGACGCCCGGCATGCGCAGGAAGCGCGGCAGCGAACGGGGCACCTTGACGATCGCGATCTCGTTCTCGCGGCCGAAGGCGTCCCGCCCCGACAGGCGCACGATGAAGTTGAGCGACTTGTTGGCCACCTGCGGGAAGGGGTGGGCAGGGTCCAGCCCCACCGGCAGCAGCAGCGGCTGCACCTCCTGGGTGAAGAACTCGCGCACCCAGCGGCGCTGGCGCAGGTTGCGCTCGCCATGCGGCACGACCTTGATGCCGCGCTTCTCGAGCAGCGGCAGCAGCTCGCTGTTGTAGATCTGGTACTGCTGGCCGACCAGGCGGTGCACATGCTCCGAGATCGCGGCATGGCTTCGCACCGTCACCGGGCCGCGCTGCTCGTTGCCCAGGCGCGCGCTCAGGTGCGGCTCGAAGCGGACCTCGAAGAACTCGTCGAGGTTGGAGGACACGATGGTCAGGTAGCGCAGCCGTTCGAGCAGTGGCACCTCGGTCCGGCGCGCCCAGTCCAGCACGCGCTCGTTGAAGGCCAGGATGCTCTGGTCACGATCCAGGAAGGGAACGCGGGACATGGGGGGGACGACTGTCATGAAAATCTGGTGAACTCGCGGAAAAACCTTGCATTATCACCAGACATCATGCCTGACATGATGAAAAAATGATGACAAACCGCCATGTCATGACTGGACAACCGGGGTCTGGATGGACGAGGCCGCCGCGCTGGCATCCTGGGCCGACAGGCGCTCGTCGGGCCAGTGCACGATCTCCAGCCGGCCGTCCTGGTGCTCGACCAGCGCGGTCAGGCTCTCGACCCAGTCGCCATCGTTGCAATACAGCGTGCCATCGATCACGCGCATCTCCGCGCGGTGGATATGGCCGCAGACCACGCCATCGAGGCCGCGCCTGCGCGCCTCGGCCGCGACGGCTGCCTCGAAACTGCTGATGAAATTGACCGCGCCCTTGACGCGGTGCTTGAGGTATTGCGACAGCGACCAGTAGGGCAGGCCCAGACGCGCGCGCAGGCTGTTGAAGTGCCGGTTGAGCCGCAGCGTGAAGTCGTAGAGCGTGTCGCCCAGATAGGCCAGCCACTTGGCATACTGGATCACGCCGTCGAACAGGTCGCCATGCACCACCCACAGGCGCTTGCCGTCGGCGGTGGTGTGGATGGCCTCGGTCACGACCTCGACGCCGCCGAAATGGTGGTCGACGAAATGGCGCACGAACTCGTCGTGATTGCCCGGCACGAAGATGACGCGACAGCCCTTGCGCACCCGGCGCAGGATCTTCTGCACCACGTCGTTGTGCTCCTGCGGCCAGTACCAGCGCCGACGCAGCTGCCAGCCATCGATGATGTCACCGACCAGATACAGGTGGTCGCTCGGGTTGGACTTCAGGAAGGACAGCAGCGCCTTGGCCTGGCAGCCCTGGGTCCCGAGATGAACATCGGAGATGAAGATGCTGCGCAGGCGCCCGCCCGCGTCCCGCTCGGACTCCGCGGCTGGCGGGGTGTCAGGCCTGCCGCCCAGGCCCTCGAACAGAGCGGCGGCGCGCATCAGGTCCCCAGGAAATGCCTGCGGTAGCGCGTCGGCAGATCGGCCAGGCGCATCATCATCGGCAGATCGGCCGCGTTGAAATCCGGGTCCCAGGCCGGCGCGCCCAGCACCTTGGCGCCCAGGCGCAGATAGCCCTTGATCAGCGCCGGCGGCTCCACGTTCAGGCTGTCATCGAGCTTGTCGACCGGCAGCGGCAGGCGCGGGCGCACATGGTATTCGATCGCCGCCAGATGCTTTTCGCGCACCTGGCGCCAGATGCTGGCCGCCGCGTGGCCGCCGCCGATGATGCCGTGCGGACCCTCGTACTGCATCGGGATGCTGGCGCAGCCGATCATGGTGTCGAGGTCGTTGCGGACCATGAAGCCGGCCAGCGCGCCCCACAGCGCCATGATCACGCCGCCATGGCGGTGCTCGGGGTGCACGCAGCTGCGGCCAAGCTCGACCATCTTGTCGCGCAGCAGGCGCAGCCGGGTCAGGTCGAACTCGGTGTCGCTGTAAAAGCTGCCGACGCGCTTGGCCTGGGCAGGGGTCAGCAGGCGATAGGTGCCGATGACCTCGCGCGTCGCGCTGTCGCGCACCAGCAGGTGCTCGCAATAGTCATCAAACAGATCGATGTCATGGCCCGGCACCGTCTTGGGCAGGCGCGCGCCCATTTCGCCGGCGAAGATCTCGTACCTCAGACGCTGGGCCGCGCGAACTTCGTCCTGATGGCGTGCCCAAGCCACTTCGATGCCCCCCTTGGGCCCGGAAACCACTGGGCTTGCCACCAAGCCCGGATGAAGTGACCCCCTGGGCAGCGACAGCGGCGAAAGCTCCAACGTGGGGGTCGGCAGTTCCTTCATCTCGTTCTCCTCATGTCATTCAGTTGTCTGCCATTCTTGGTTGACTGCATGACGCCCGAATGGCCGATCGATGAAGGATTCATGACATCACCATCTACGCGTGCACGATGCCTTCCGGCTTCACGCCAGCGTCACGAATCCGCCACACCCCCGACTTGTCGGCGCCAGATGATCCCGCATCGACCAAGACAATGGACCGCGATGACGACAAGCGCCAAGGGCAAGACGCCGCGCCTACCCCAGGGGTTTTGCTGGCTCATCCTGGCGCAGTTTTTCTCGGCCCTGGCCGACAACTCGCTGCTGATCGTCACGATGGCCTTCCTGTACGAGCAGGGCTACCCCGCCTGGTGGGCCCCGCTGCTCAAGCTGTCCTTCACCTGGGCCTATGTGCTGCTGGCCCCCGGCGTCGGGCATCTGGCCGACATGGCGCCCAAGGGCCTGCTGATGGGCTGGATGAACGCCGTCAAGCTCGTCGGCGCCCTGACACTGCTGATCGGGCTGCATCCGATGCTGGCGTTCGCGCTGATCGGCATCGGCGCGGCGGCCTACGCTCCGGCCAAATA
>JBDLVJ010000367.1:0-5082 GCA_039804875.1 Pseudomonadota bacterium
GCGCGACCCGCGCGAGCGCGAGGTCATGAGTCTGTATCGTCACCGCGCCGACCTGCTGCGCTCCAAGCTCGAGAACCCGTCCTCGGCCCTGGCCCAGGACCGCGCGCTGGCCCAGCTCTGGCTCGACGACCTGCGCCAGCTGCCGGCGGCGCCCGAGGACATCGCGACCGCCGAGCGCGCGCTCTACCAGCTGCCACGCGACGAGGCCGGGGCGCGCCGGCTCTGGAGCCGCGAGCTCGAGGAGGCCGAGGCCAAGATGCTGCCGCTGGGCGGCATGCCGCCGCACGCGCGGCCCTATGCGGGTGACCCGGCCGGCGACCCCGCCCAGCGGCTGGAGTTCCAGTCCTCGCGCCTGAATTTCCTGGCCCTGGTGTTCTGCCTGATGGTCGGCACGGCCAGCCTGCCGCATGTGCTGGCGCGCTACTACACCGTGCCCAGCGTCAAGGCCGCGCGCCACTCGGTGGCCTGGACGCTGTTCTTCATCGCGCTGGTCTATTTCACCGCGCCCGCGCTGGCCGTGCTGGTCAAGCACGAGATCCTGTATCAGCTGGTCGGCACCCGGATCGACCGGCTGCCGGCCTGGGTCTCGGCCTGGAGCCGGGTCGATGCCGGCCTGATCCACTTCAAGGACATCAATGCCGACGGCCTGCTGCAATTCAACGAACTCAGCCTGGGGGGGGACGTGATCATGCTGGCCTCGGCCGAGATCGCCGGCTTGCCGTTCGTGATCTCGGGTCTGGTCGCCGCCGGCGCTCTGGCCGCGGCGCTGTCGACCGCCGACGGACTGCTGCTGACCATGGCCAACGCGCTGAGCCACGACCTCTATTTCAAGATGGTGGACCCGAGCGCCTCGACCGCGCGCCGCGTCACGCTGACCAAGGTCGTGCTGCTGGTGATGGCGCTGATCGCGGCCTATATCGCCGCGCTCAAGCCGGCCGACATCCTGTTCCTGGTCTCGGCCGCCTTTTCCCTCGCGGCCTCGGCCTTCTTCCCGGCGCTGGTGCTGGGCATCTTCTGGAAGCGCGCGACCGGGCCGGCCGCCGCCGCCGGCATGCTGGCCGGCCTGGGCCTGACCATCTACTACGTGGCGACCACCCAGCCCTGGCTGCGCTCGCTGTTCGGCCTGAGCGGGCCGGTCCGGCTCTGGTGGGGCATCGAGCCGATCTCGGCCGGGGTCTTCGGCGTGCCGCTGGGCTTTGCCGTCATCCTGCTGGTGAGCTGGCTGACCCCGCCGCCCCCGCCCGAGGCCCAGGCCCTGGTCGATCGCCTGCGCAGCCCGGGCTAGCCGGCCTTGGGGGCTTCCCTGGTTTCGGTTTATAATCGCAGGCTTGCCTTGCCGTACCCCTGTTGACGCTGGGGGCGGCTGTTTCAACCACAAGGAGAGACCATGCGTCACTACGAAATCGTTCTGCTGATCCATCCGGATCAAAGCGAACAAGTTCCGGCCATGCTGGAGCGCTACAAGGGCATGATCACCACCGGCGGCGGTCAGATCCATCGCGTGGAAGACTGGGGTCGCCGTCAGCTGGCCTACCAGATCAACAAGCTGTCCAAGGCACATTACCTGTGCGTGAACATCGAAGCCGATCAGGCTGTGATGTCCGAGCTGGAGCACGCCTTCAAGTTCAACGACGCCGTCCTGCGTCACCTGACGATCCAGAAGAAGAAGGCCGAAACCGGCCCGTCTTCGATGATGAAGGCTGTCGAGCGCGAAGAAGCTCGCAAGTCCCAGCAGCAGGAAAACGCCGCCTAATTTTTGCCGCGCGCACAGGATGAAGTGAACCGCCTCGTACTGGCCGCCGTCATCGCGCAGGTCTATCCCCTGCGCCATACGCCGGTCGGACTGCCCGCCCTCGACATGGTGCTCGAACACCAGTCACAGGCCGAGCAACTGGGGCAAGCCCGCCAAGTCAGGCTGGAGCTGAGGGCCACCGCCTTCGGTCATCAGGCTGAATCACTGGCCCGGCAGACGCTGGGCAAGGGTTTCGAGTTCGTTGGGTTCCTCGTCAATTCGCGCAACGGCAAAGGCGTCGTTCTCCAGATCCAGGATTTCACACCTCTCAGTTAAGGAAGCACCATCATGGCTGCACCCAAGCGTTTCAACAAAGACAAGCGCCCCAAGCGCAACACCCAATCGCTGCTGTTCAAGCGCAAGAAGTTCTGCCGCTTCACCGTGGCCGGCGTCGAGGAAGTCGACTACAAGGACGTCGATGTCCTGCGCGACTTCATCTCCGAGAACGGCAAGATCATCCCGGCTCGCCTGACTGGCACCCGCGCGATCTACCAGCGTCAGGTCACCACCGCCATCAAGCGTTCGCGCTTCCTGGCCATGCTGCCCTACAGCGACCAGCACCGCGTCTGATAGGAGCGAATACCATGCAAATCATTCTGCTCGACAAAGTTGTCAACCTGGGTGACCTCGGCGATATCGTCAAGGTCAAGGACGGCTATGCCCGTAACTTCCTGATCCCGTCCGGCCGCGCCCGTCGCGCCACCAAGACCGCGATCGCCGAATTCGAAGCTCGCCGCGCCGAACTCGAAAAGGCCGCCGCCGCCAAGCTGGCCGAGGCGCAAGCCGTCGGCGAGAAGCTCGCTGGCTTCACCGTCAAGCTGTCCCAGAAGGCCGGCGTCGACGGTCGCCTGTTCGGCTCCGTGACCAACCACGACATCGCAGACGCCCTGAACAAGGAAGGCTTCGCTGTCGCCAAGGCTCAAGTCCGCATGCCCAACGGCCTGCTGAAGAACGTCGGCGAGTACACCGTCTCCGTCGGCCTGCATACCGATGTGGTCGTGGACGTGAACGTCACGGTGCTGGGCGAAACCGCCTGATACCTGCTTCGCGCAACAAGAGCAGCCGGCCGACGCCGGCTGTTTTTGTTTCTGCCTCCATCTGCGCCCTCGCAGGACTTAAGATCCAGGCTCGAAAGGACCCGCCGTGTCAGACGTTTTTCCGCTCGACGATGCATTTCTGTCGCCGCCTTCCGAGGACCGCCAGATCGCCCAGTTGCGCGTGCCGCCGCACTCGATCGAGGCCGAGTCCAGCGTGCTCGGCGGCCTGCTGCTCGACAACAGCGCCTGGGACCGCGTCGGCGATCTGCTGCAGAACTCTGACTACTACCGCTTCGAGCATCAGCTGATCCACGGCGCGATCGCCAAGCTGGTCAACGCCAACAAGCCGGCCGACGTGATCACGGTGTTCGAGCAGCTCGAGAGCGAGGGCCAGTCCGACAAGGTCGGCGGCCTGTCCTACCTGAACCAGCTGGCCCAATACGTGCCGAGCGCGGCCAATATCCGCCGCTACGCCGAGATCGTGCGCGAACGCTCGATCCTACGCAAGCTGATCAAGGTCAGCGACGACATCGCGACCCGGGCCTTCAACCCCAAGGGCTCCAAGGTCGCCGAGATCCTCGACGAGGCCGAACAGAAGGTGTTTAACATCGGCGAGGAGGGCACCCGCATGAAGCAGGGCTTCCAGTCGATGGACACGCTGGTGGTCGATCTGCTCGACCGCGTGACCGAGATGGCCGACAACCCGAACGATGTCACCGGGGTGCCGACCGGCTTCATCGACCTCGACCGCATGACCTCGGGCCTGCAGGCCGGCGACATGGTGGTGTTGGCGGCCAGGCCCTCGATGGGCAAGGCGCAGCCGCTCGATGCCCGCGTGCGCACCCTCACGGGCTGGAAAGCCATGGGCGAGCTCGAGGTCGGCATGGCGCTGGCCTCGGTCGATGGCCGTCCTTCGATCGTGACCGGCATTTTTCCGCAGGGCCGCAAGCAAGTCTGGCGCGTGACGCTGTCGGACGGCCGCTCGGCCGAATGCTGCGACGAACATCTCTGGCGCGTCAACTGCCGGCATTGGGACGCGCCACGCGTGCTCTCGACCGCTGAAATCCGTACCCTGCTGAGTCGCCAGCGCTACCAGAACCGGATCTGGATCGAGCCACATGACGGCCAGTTCGGCCACCAGCAAGTCCTGCCGGTCGATCCCTGGGTGCTGGGAGCGCTGCTGGGCGATGGCAACCTGACGGGTAGCGGCACGGTGGTGCGTTTCTCGACCGCCTCGGTTGAAATCCTGGGCGCCATGGAAGTCCGTGTCGGCGCCGGCATGGAGCTGACGCACGCCGGCCGCTATGACTGTTCGCTGGTGCGCGAGGACCGGGGCCATCCGCTCGGGATCAAGGGCTCGCAGCCCAATCCGCTGTGCACGGCGCTCGACAGCTTGCGTCTGTCGGGCCTGGCCAGCGACGAGAAATTCATCCCGCGTCTCTATCTGGAGGCCGGGCGCGAAGCGCGCCTGGACCTGCTGCGCGGCCTGCTCGATACCGATGGCTGGGTCGAGCGTGGGGGCAGCGTGCGCTTTTCCACTGCCAGCCGCCAGCTGGCTCAGGATCTGGCCGAGCTGGTGCGTTCGCTGGGCGGCTGGTGCTCGATCAACGAAAAGCAGCCCCATTTCCGCAATCTGGCCGGCATGCGGGTCGCTGGCTTGCCGGCCTATGTCTGCAACATCGCGCACCCGCAGCCGAGGTCGCTGTTCCTGCTGTCCGACAAACTCGCGCGCCTGCCCGAGACGCGGCAACGCCGCAAGCTGCTGACGATCGAGTCGATCATGCCCAGCCGCGAGGCGGATTGCCAGTGCATCTCGGTCAGTCACCCGGAGCGACTCTATATCACCGACGGCGATATCGTGACGCACAACACCGCGTTTGCCGTCAACATCGCCGAGCATGTGGCCTTGAACGAAGGCCTGCCGGTCGCGATCTTCTCGATGGAAATGGGCGCCGCCCAGCTCGCGGTGCGTATCGTGGGCTCGATCGGCCGCATCAACCAGGGCCATCTGCGCACCGGCAAGCTGACCGACGACGAGTGGCCGCGCCTGACCGAGGCGATCGAGCGCCTGCGCACCGTGTCGCTGCACATCGACGAGACGCCGGGCTTGAAGCCGAGCGAACTGCGCGCCAACGCGCGCCGGCTGGCGCGCCAGTGCGGCAAGCTCGGCCTGATCGTGGTGGACTATTTGCAGCTCATGAGCGGGTCGAGCTCCGACGGTGAAAACCGTGCCACCGAACTGGGTGAGATTTC
>JBDLVJ010000368.1:0-2553 GCA_039804875.1 Pseudomonadota bacterium
GAGGTCCAGCGCGAGCTGCGCGCCTTGCTGCCCGAGTTCGATTTCGCCAGCTGCGTGCCGTTCGGGCGCGAGCGCACCGGCGTGCTGTTGCGCGCGGCCTGCGCCACGCCACCCTCGGCCGCGCTGATCGAGCGCATCGCCGCCTGGCTCGGCCTCGATGGCACCGAGGTGCTGCGCTACGCCGACCACAAGCGCCAGCACAGCCGGGCGATCAGCCTGAGCCATGCCGGCGCCAGGCAGCAGGTCGAAGCCTTCTTGCTGGCCGGCGACAGCCGGTCCGAACCCTGGCTCAGGACCCTGCTGCAGGACGAACTGCCGGCACAGGACTACGGCCGCCTGCTGCTCAGGCCCGACGCCCGGGCGCCGGTGGCCCTGGCCGCGCGCAGCCCGCAGGTCTGCACCTGCCTCGATGTCAGCGAGGACGCGATCCGCCGCGCGCTGCCCGGCTGCGGCGGCGACGGCGCCCAGCGCCTGCTGCAGCTGCAGGACGGCCTGGGCTGCGGCACCCGCTGCGGCTCCTGCGTGCCGGCGCTCAAGCGCCTGATCGCCGTCGTGCCGGCGGGCGCAGCCCTGATCGGAGTCGCCTGAGAAAACCCAGGATAAGCGGCCAAGGATATGTAGGATACGCTCGCCGAGACGGACTTTTTCCCCGGCTGTCCAGCTTCGATCAGGGAACCCCGACTCCATGAACCCCGTCCATACCCAAGAGACCGTGACAGCGGCACCACCAGCGGTCAGCCCACAATCGGTCAGCTTCTGGCAGGCCTTCGCCTTCTGGCTCAAGCTGGGCTTCATCAGCTTTGGCGGACCCGCCGGGCAGATCTCGATCATGCACCAGGAGCTGGTCGAGAACCGGCGCTGGATTTCCGAGCGACGCTTCCTGCATGCACTGAACTACTGCATGCTGCTGCCCGGCCCGGAAGCACAGCAACTGGCCACCTACATCGGCTGGCTGATGCACCGGACCTGGGGCGGCATCGTCGCCGGGGCCTTGTTCGTGCTGCCTTCGCTGCTGCTCCTGATCGGTCTGTCCTGGGTCTACATCGCCTTCGGCGACATGCCACTGGTGGCCGGCCTGTTCTATGGCATCAAGCCGGCCGTGACGGCCATCGTGGTGCAGGCGGCACACCGCATCGGCTCGCGCGCCCTCAAGAACCCTTGGCTGTGGAGCATTGCCGCGGCCTCGTTCATCGCGATCTTTGCCGCCAACATCCCGTTTCCGGCCATCGTCGCGGGGGCGGCACTGCTGGGCCATGTCGGTGGACGGATCGCACCGGACCAGTTCAAGGTCGGCGGCGGGCATGGCAAGGCCGGCAAGGCATTGGGCCCCGCGCTGATCGACGACCACACGCCGACACCGGAGCACGCCAAGTTCCGCTGGACTCGCCTGCTGCGAGTCATCGCGCTGGGCGCCCTGCTGTGGGCGGTGCCGATGGGGTGGCTGACCATGGTCTACGGCTGGAACCACACGTTGACGCAGATGGGCTGGTTCTTCACCAAGGCCGCGTTGCTGACCTTTGGCGGTGCCTACGCCGTGCTGCCCTATGTGTACCAGGGGGCCGTGAGCCACCATGGCTGGCTGACGCCGACACAGATGATGGACGGCCTGGCCCTGGGGGAAACGACGCCGGGGCCACTCATCATGGTGGTGGCCTTCGTCGGGTTCGTCGGCGGCTATGTCAAGGCCCTGTTCGGCCCGGAGTCGCTGTTCCTGGCCGGGGCCGTGGCGGCCAGCCTGGTGACCTGGTTCACCTTCCTGCCGTCGTTCCTGTTCATCCTGGCGGGCGGCCCCCTGGTGGAAAGCACCCATGACGATCTCAGGTTGACCGCGCCGCTGACCGCCATCACGGCCGCCGTGGTCGGCGTGATCCTGAATCTGGCGCTGTTCTTCGGCTATCACGTGCTATGGCCGCAGGGATTCAGCGGCGGTTTCGACCCGGTATCGGCCCTGATCGCGCTGGGGGCCGCCATCGCCCTGTTCCGCTTCAAGCGTCATGTGATCCCTGTCATCGCCGCCTGCGCGGTGACGGGACTGATCCTGAAAACCCTGATCCTGTGAGCTGAGCCCATCCTTGGGCTGCGGGATTTTTCACCACATCACCAGAAGTCGTCAGGCATCGCGGAAAATCGCTTCATGGCCATCAGTCACTACCTCAAGGAAATCGGGCGCGGCAAGGACGGCGCCCGCTCGCTCGACCGCGCACAGGCGGCCGACCTGTTCGGACAGCTGCTCGACGGCAGCGTGACCGAGCTCGAACTCGGCGCCTTCTGCCTCGCGATGCGCATCAAGGGCGAGACCCCGGAGGAAATGGCCGGCTTCCTCGACGCCACGGCAACGCGCACCAACCAGGTGCCGACCGACGGACGCACCGCCGTGGTGCTGCCAAGCTACAACGGCGCGCGCAAGCTGCCGGTGCTGACGCCGCTGCTGGCGCTGCTGCTGGCGCGCGAGGGCCTGCCGGTGCTGGTGCATGGCGCGGCGACCGAAAGCCGGCGCGTGACCTCGGCCGCCGTGCTGGCGTTGCTGGGCGTGGCCGCTGACCACTCGATCCA
>JBDLVJ010000369.1:0-3964 GCA_039804875.1 Pseudomonadota bacterium
GGCACGCGGTTGGTCAGCAGGAAGTTGAGGTCTTCCTGCAGCAGCAGGCGGTCGCGCAGTCGGGTGGTATTCATGGTCTTGTCAAAAGCGGTGCGTACAACTGTCACGGTAGACTTTGAAAGGCTCATGACATGTCCGTTGAGATCGCTTTGACCGCCGTGGCCCTGGTGGCCGGTTTGCCCTGGCTGCGCCGACGACTTCAGCTTTCGCGCGCCAAGCACCCCTCGCTGGCCGGGCATTCGCGCATGGCCAAGCGCATCGCGCGCCTGCTGCCGGGCTATTCCCATGGCGAGGAAGAGTTCTTCGGTGTCGATGACGCCCCGGCCGAGGTCCAGGCCCGGCGCCGCGCCGGTTTCGCGCGGCTCTCCGCCAGCTTGCGCGCGGCTTCGCCCCGCTCGCTGGCGCTGACGGCGCAGGCGCGCGAGGGCCTGTCCGATCTGCAGTTGACCGGGCGCTACCGCGTGCCGTTCCCGTTCAGCGCCCATGTGCGCGAGCAGCTGCCGGTTGGCGCTTTCTGGCAGTCGGCCGAGGGGGTGCAGCTGCAGGACCTCGACGGTCAGCGTTATTACGACCTGGCCGGCTCCTACGGCGTCAACATCTTCGGCGTCGACTTCTACAAGCAGTGCATGGAGGAGGGCGCGCGCCTCGGGGCGGCGCTCGGTCCGGTGCTGGGTGGCTACCACCCCTGCGTGGCCGAGAACATCGAGTGGTTGCGCGATATCTCGGGCCTGGACGAGGTGAGCTTTCACATGTCGGGCACCGAGGCCGTGATGCAGGCGGTGCGGCTGGCGCGCTACCACACCGGCAAGAAGCATCTGGTGCGTTTCACCGGTGCCTACCATGGCTGGTGGGAGGATGTGCAGCCCGGCCCCGGCAATCCGCTGCCGCCGCGCGAGACCTACACGCTCAATGACATGGACCCGCGTGCCCTGCGGGTGCTGCGCACGCGCCAGGACATTGCCTGCGTGCTGGTCAATCCGCTGCAGGCGCTGCACCCGAATCGCAACGCGCCGGGCGACTCGACCCTGGTCGATGGCAGCCGCAGCGCCGGCTTCGATCGCGTCGCCTACACCGACTGGCTGCGCCAGCTGCGCCAGGTCTGCAGCGAGCGCGGCATCGTGCTGATCCTGGACGAGGTGTTCGTCGGCTTCCGGCTCGCAGCGGGCGGCGCGCAGGAGTATTTCGGCGTCCAGGCCGATCTGGTCACCTACGGCAAGTCCCTGGGCGGCGGTTTCCCGGTCGGCGTGGTCTGCGGCCAGGCGGCGCTGATGCGGCGCTTCAAGCCCGAGCGCCCGGCCGACCTCTGCTTCGCGCGTGGCACCTTCAATGCCCATCCCTATGTGATGGGGGCCATGCACGCCTTCTTGCGCCGGCTGCGCACGCCCGAAGTGCAGGCGATCTACCAGGGTCTCGACGAGTGCTGGAGCGCGCGCGTCCAGGCCTTCAACCAGGCCCTGCGGCAGGCCGGCATGCCGCTGCGGATCGAGGCGCTGTCCACCATCTGGACCGTCAACTACACCCAACCGTCGCGCTACCACTGGCTGCTGCAATATTACCTGCGCGAGCAGGGCCTGGCGCTGAGCTGGGTCGGCACCGGCCGTTTCATCTTCAGCCTCAACTACAGCGACGCGGACATGGCCGAGGTCACGCGCCGCTTTCTCGAGGCTGGTCGGCGCATGCAGGCCGATGGCTGGTGGTGGAGCACTCCCGCCCTGACGCACCGCTCCATCAGGCGGAGCCTGCTGCGCGAGATGCTGGCTCGCAAGTTGGGTTGGCGCTAGGAGCGAGCGTTTTTTTCATATGTTTCTTCACATATTGCAGCAGGCCTGACACAAAGCGGCGGGAGAATTCCCGTCATGGACCGTGCATACGGTATGCACGGTGTTGGTGCAGAGGAACATCATGAAAGCCGCACAATGGGCCAAGAAAATCCGGCAGATCCTGCTGCAATGGTGGGAGGGGATCAATGTCTGCGAGACGACCGGCGCACACCAGGTCGGTCGCATGTCGCTGGGGGCCTGGTCGGCCATCACCCTGCACCACAGCGAATGGCCGGATTCGGTCTGGCATTGACACGGCGGGCCGTCAGTGCCCGCCGCCGTGTGATCAGCTTGCCTTGTGGCCCGGGTCGAGCCGCTGGCCGCGCAACAGGTGCAGCGGTGCCTTGTGGTAGAGCACGATGTCGTGAAAGGGGTCGGTCAGGATCTTGCTGGCCCAGATCAGGCCGGTGCGGACATCCTTGAGCGCGAACAGCTGCAGCACGCGAAAGATCAGTCCGCCGACGCCAACCGCCAACCACATCAGGCCGACGTTGTGGGCAAGGCCGCGCCAGTCGGCGTGGGGCTCGACCAGGCCGAACAGGTCTTGCCGCCACAGCAGCAGCAGCGGTGACAGGGCCCAGATCGCCATCAGCACGACCTTGCGCCGCAGGTTGTAGCCGACCTTGATGTCCTCCTTGTGGGCATGGGTGGCCTGGTTGATGTCGTCGTAGCCCTTGGGCTCGAAGAAGAAATGGCCGCTCTGCCGGGTCAGCATCGAGACCAGCCAGGCCACCAGCGCCGCCATGGCCGGATCGATCAGCAGCAGCGCATAGGCCAGCAGGAAACTGATCGCGCTGATCAGATGCAGCGTCTGGTTGATGCGGCTGTGATGGTAATAGCGGTGGTCATCCCAACGCTGCGTGCGCAGCTCCTGGAGAAATTCTTTCACGCCGTTGTCCTTTCGGTGAGTGAGGGGCGTCCGCCTGTCGGGGCGGGCGCAACCGATCATGGGCAGGTCGCATGAAATCACGGTGACAAGCAGTCGGCCTTCATGGCCCTGTCGCATCGATCCGTGACAGCGCGGCGGCGCTTGTCGCAAGCCTGTCATCAAGCGGACTGAGCATGGCTGCCATGATGCAATTTCCCAACGACCCGCTGCTGGTTGAGGACTGGGTCCCCGAGCGCCGTTCCCTGCGCGTGGCCCTGGTCACGGAGACCTATCCACCCGAGGTCAATGGCGTCGCGCTGACCATCGACCGGCTGGCGCGCGGTTTGCGGGCGCGCCAGCACGATCTCCAGCTGGTGCGTCCGCGCCAGGCCGCCGTCGATGCCGGTCCGGGCGAGCAGGACCCGATCGGGCCGGTGCTGATGCGCGGCCTGCCGATACCGCGCTACCCGCACCTGCGCATGGGCCTGCCGGCCAAGCGCGCGCTGCTCGGGCTCTGGACCCGGCGCCGGCCCGATCTGGTGCATATCGCGACCGAGGGGCCGCTGGGCTGGTCGGCACTGCAGGCCGCGCGCAAGCTCAGGCTGCCGGTCAGCACTGATTTCCGCACCAACTTCCATGCCTACAGCCGCCATTACGGCATCGGCTGGCTGCAAAAGCCGATCGCGGCCTATCTCCGGCGCTTTCACAACCAGGCCGATTGCACCATGGTGCCGACGGCCTCGCTGCGGGCCGAGCTCGAGGCCATGGGTTTCGAGCGCCTGCTGGTGGTCGCGCGCGGTGTCGACACGCAGCGCTTCGACGCGGCGCGCCGCAGCGCGGCCTTGCGCGCGTCCTGGGGCGCGGGCGAGGGCGAGCAGGTCTTGCTGTCGGTCGGACGCCTCGCGCCCGAGAAGAATCTGGAGCTGCTGTTGCGCAGCTACCAGGCCATGCGCCAGCTCAAGCCCGCGCTGCGTCTGGTCGTGGTCGGCGACGGTCCCGACCGGGCCGCGCTGCAGCAGCGCTGCCCCGAGGTGGTGCTGGTCGGTTCGCGCAGCGGCACCGACCTGGCCGAGCATTACGCCAGCGCCGACTGCTTCCTGTTTCCGAGCCTGACCGAGACTTATGGCAACGTGACGCCCGAGGCGCTGGCCAGCGGCCTGGCGCTGCTGGCCTACGACTATGCCGCCGCGGCCGAGCTGATCCGCCATGGCGAAAATGGCTTGCTGGCGCCGGTCGGCGATCCCGACGCCTTCGTGCGCCGTGCCATCGACCTGGC
>JBDLVJ010000370.1:0-4447 GCA_039804875.1 Pseudomonadota bacterium
CCGAACTGGCATGGGCCGAGGTGGACGAACAGGCCAGCAACACCTTGCAGCCGAGCGCGGCGCACATCTCGAGCATCATCTTGGCGATGTCGATCTTGTAGTGGTGCAGGTGTCCGGACAGGCCCTCGAAGTCGCGCAGGACCTGGAAGCCGGTGCCGCGCAGACCGCTGTCATGCACGACCTGGACCGCGGCCTGCCAGCCGCCGGGGTGGCCGACCAGGTCGTTGGCCTTGAGCATGACCTGGCTGAAACCGGCGTCCTTCATCGCGGCCAGCTTGGCCTCGAGCGGCCCGGCCAGCGTGATGGTGTCCATGCCGAAGCCGGCGATGGCCTGGGCTGTGCTGCGCTTGAGCGTCATGGTTCAGGCCTTCTCGTCATGCACCAGCTCGAACACCACCGAGCCAAGGTATGTCTTGCTGATCGCGCCACGCGCGCCGCTGTGCGCCGCTGGCGTCTCGACGAACTCGACACCCAGCGCGCGCAGTGCCTGCACGGCGGCCGGCACGTCGGGCACGCCCAGACCGATGCGCTGCAGCCGCTCGTCGGCGTCGAGCACGTTGAGATCGGGCTCGATCAGCTGGATCATGAAACGCTGGCCGGCGTCAAGCGCCGGCGTGCGCAGCAGCTTGCCCTTGGGCATGATGCCGAAGCGCTGCTCGTCGGGAATCAGCTCGGTGCCGATCAGCTCGCGGTAGAACTCGATCCAGTCGTAGCTGCGCTCCGGGCCGATGTATTGCACGATGCCGAAGAAATGGATGCCGGCGGTCGCCGCCGGACGCTGGTCGACCGACGGAATCGGCACGAAATCGACGTCGTAGATCGAGAATTCCTTGTAGCGATCGACGAAATAGATCCGGCTGCCGCCAGCGCCATGGATGGCGGGAATGTTGAGTTCCATCACCTCGGGGTGGGTGCTGACCTCCCAGGCCCCGCGCTCCAGCACATACTCGTAGGCCGCGCGCGCGTCGCGCACGCGCAGCGCGATGGCCGAGATGCTCGGCGCCTCGCTGCTGCGACCGGCGCCCTGGGCCACCGGCGGATGCGCGTTGACCACGATGTTGAGCTCGCCCTGGCGATACAGCAGCACCTCGCGCGAACGGTGGCGCGCGACCGGCTTGAAGCCCATGGTCTCGAGCACCTGACCGAGCGCCTGCGGCTTGGCGGTGGCGAACTCGATGAACTCGATGCCGTCGAGGCCGATCGGATTGGCGGCGTCGCTGAAAGAGGCTTGCAGCGGCTCGCGCTCGCTGGCCGACTTGAGCAGAAGGTCACTCATGAGATATCTCCATATTCAACCCGCACTGTAAGCCAGTACGGGCCATTTTTTTCATGCCCGCCTGCTCGACATGGGCGACAATCGAACGAGCAGCATCGACTATCGAACCAAAACCGGAATTTCATCCCCATGAACGATCAGGATGCCTCTTTCACGCTCGAGCGCCGCGACTGGATCGCCGGGCTCGAGAAAGGCCTGGCCGTGATCGAGGCCTTCGACGCCGAGCATCCGCGCCTGACCGCCAGCCAGGCCGGCCAGCGCTGCGGCCTGACCCGCACGGCCGCGCGCCGGCATCTGCTCACGCTGGTGCATCTGGGCTATGTCGCGACCGACGGCAAGCTGTTCTCGCTGACGCCGCGCGTGCTGCGCCTGGGCCAGGCCTACCTCGAATCGGCGCGGCTGCCGCGCGCGGTCCAGCCCTACCTGCAGCGCGTCACCGCCGGCACCGGCGAGGTCGCCTATGCCGGCGTGCTCGAGCACGACGAGCTGGTCTATGTCGCGCGCAGCGGCGCCCATCGCCAACTCAACACCGGCTACATGCTGGGCTCGCGCGTGCAGGCCCAGGTGACGGCCGCCGGCCTGGTGATACTGGCCATGTCAGGCCCCGAGGTCTACGAGCCCTGGCTGGCGCGGCAGGAACTGCGCGCCTACACCTCGCACACCCTGGTCGACAAGGACGAATTGCGCCGGCGGCTGCAGCAGATCCACCGCCAGGGCTGGTCGATTTCAGAGCAGCAGCTCGAGATGAACTACCGGGGCATCGCGGTCCCGCTCTACGACCACAAGGACCATCTGGTGGCCGCCATGAGCGTCACCATGCCGATGCAGAACGAGAGCAGCGAGGACGCGGCCAAGCGCGTGCTGCCGGTGCTGCAGGACACCGCGCGCAGCATGCGCCCCTTGCTCTGATTACCCGAAAACCCGAAAATCTGCTATTTTGTCAGTACAGGGCTGGCCACGCGCGTGATTGGACACAGCGCGTCGGGTCGAACCGAAATGCCCCAAGGAGGTTCCTTGTCATGACAACCCAAGCAGACCTGGACACGATCAACGCCAGCTACCCACATATCGGCAAGATGCTGAGCGAGAAATGGGGTAGCCAGGACATCGTGTCCTACATCGAACAACTGCTGCAGGACACGCGGGATGGTTCGCGGCGCGGTTTCCCCTTCCAGGTCATGACCGCGCTGGTCAACATCCAGAGCCAGCACCTGCAATCGACCGGTGCCCCGCCAGACCGCAAGGAGATCAAGGACACCTGGGCCCGTCACAGCCACCTCTAACCGCTGGCGCCACGCTGGCGGGATCAGCCGGAGGGCGGACCGAGATAGCGCCGGTCGGACCAGGTCGCCAGCCACTGCGGCGCGAACGCCACGAAGATGGAACAGAACATGCCGGTCAGGAAGGCATCGCCCCAGGCCATCAGCCAGCGCGCCACCAGCGCGTCGTGCAAGCTGGCGCCGGCAAGCCAGCGCTGGGCGAGTTCCTGCAACAGACCCGCGCCGAACACCGCCAAGGCGGTGCCGATGAAGCCGCGTCCGAGCGTGTAGACAAAGGGATGGGCCGGCAGCCAGCGCCGCAGCAGGGCACCGAAGCCCAGCGCCAGCGTCGCGGGAACCAGGCCCAGCCAGACCCACTGCGACAGCACGGTCGGACCATCGTGCAGGCCGAGCGCCCAGACCTGCAAGGCCACCAGCGCCAGCACCGGCACCGCCAAGGGCCAGCCCAGCATCAGGGCCAGCAGGCTGGCGCCCGAGAACTGGATCTGCAGGCCCTGGGGCAGTTGCTGGGGCAGCAGCCAGAACCAGGGCAGCAAGGCGAGCGCCGCCAGCAGCGGCGACAGCAGCGGACCGCGCAACATGCGCCAGGGCTTGAGCGCGAGCGCGGCGGTCAGCGCCGGCAGCGCGAGCGCGAGTTCGAGCCAGAACAGGGCCTCGCCGTCCATCGCCAGTCCCGCGCGCGCCAGCGGCTCACATGCCCGGCAACTTGGGCATGCCCGGCATGCCGGCCAGGCCCTTCATGCCACCGAGCTTCTTCATCATCTTCATCAGGCCGCCGCCCTTCATCTTCTTCATCATGCCCTGCATCTGCTCGAACTCCTTGAGCAGCCGGTTGACTTCCTGCACCTGCACGCCGGCGCCAGCGGCGATGCGGCGCTTGCGCGTGGCCTTGATCAGCTCGGGCTTGCGGCGCTCCTGCGGCGTCATGCTGCAGATGATGCCTTCCTTGCGCTTCATCTCGCTCTCGGCCCGGCCCAGATCGGCTCCGCTGGCCTTGGCCGACATCTGGGTCGGCAGCTTGTCCATCAGGGTGGACAGGCCGCCCATCTTCTTCATCTGGCGCAGCTGGTCGAGAAAATCCTCGAGATCGAAACCGTCACCGCTCTTGACCTTGGCCGCCAGCTTCTGCGCCGCGGCCATGTCGACACCGGCGGTGACCTGCTCGACCAGCGCGACGATGTCGCCCATGCCCAGCACGCGGCCGGCATGACGCTCGGCATCGAACACCTCGAGACCGTCGATCTTCTCGGACACGCCGGCGAACTTGATCGGCGCGCCGGTGACCGCCCGCACCGACAGGGCCGCGCCACCGCGCGAGTCGCCATCGAGCTTGGTCAGCACGATGCCGGTCAGCGGCAGCGCCTCCTTGAAGGCACGGGCGGTGTTGATGGCATCCTGGCCCTGCATCGCATCGACCACGAACAGCGTCTCGACCGGATTGAGCGCCGCGTGCAGCTGCTTGATCTCGGCCATCAGCGCCTCGTCGATCGCCAGCCGGCCGGCGGTATCGACCAGCAGCACGTCGAAGTAATGCTTCTTCGCGTAGTCCAGCGCGGCGCGCGCGATCTCGAGCGGCTTTTGCTCGGGACTGCTCGGGAACCATTCGGCGCCGGCTTGCTTCGTCACGGTCTTGAGCTGCTCGATCGCGGCCGGGCGGTAGACGTCACCCGAGACCGTCAGCACCTTCTTCTTGCGTCGCTCGATCAGGTGCTTGGCCAGCTTGGCGGTGGTGGTCGTCTTGCCAGCGCCCTGCAGGCCGGCCATCAGGATCACGGCCGGCGGCTGCGCGGCCAGGTTCAGGTCGCTGACACCCTCGCCCATGGTGGCGGAGAGTTCGCGCTGGATCACGCTGACCAGCATCTGGCCGGGGGTCAGCGAGCCGACCACCTCG
>JBDLVJ010000371.1:0-7025 GCA_039804875.1 Pseudomonadota bacterium
CATGCGCTGGCTGGCTATGATGCGACGCCGACAGGGCTGCAGGTGCTCTTCTACGTGGGCGCCATCGGCCTCATCACTGTCACCACCACCCGCATCAAGGCCAAGCATGGCCCCCGGCAAGCCGCGGTCGCGAAGGCAAGCGCCTGATCCTGGCGCGTTCAGACTGGACAGCCGGCAAGGCGACCGCAGAGCCCGGCCTCACCCGCTGGGTCGGGCAGGACTCACGCCTTATTCAGATTCCCAGCAGTTTCTGCGCTTCGCCCAGCAGTTTGAGGGACTCGTCATGCTTGCCGGCCTTGTGCGCGGCCTCACCGTCGGCGCGCAACTGCCTGACCCTGGCCATGTTGGCATCGGAGAGCTCGGGATGGGTCGCCAGTTTCGCGTCGATTGCGGCCATCTCCCGGGGGCAGTGGTAGGCGAAGGCCGCAGGTGCGAGCGCGACAAGACCGAGTGCCAGAATCAGGTGTTTCATGGTTTGACCTCGCTATGACAGGATCTGCGGCTACTCCAAATGCCGGGCCGCAGGCAAGCCGACATTATTCCTTCCAGTCCGAGCAGTCAACTCTTGGCGCCACGAGCAATCGCTTTCAGCAAATGGCAGTCGCCCTATTTCATGCATTTCTTGCATGAAGCGCAAAAAAATCGGCCTTGGACAGGCCGCAGGCGGCTGCTTATGCTCGGTACCTACTCCCACTCGGACCCCATCCATGAGCCAAGTCCTCCACTCGCTGCCCTCCTATCTGCAAGCCGACCATCTCGGTCCCTGGGGCATCTTCCTGCAGCAGGTCGATCGCGTCACGCCCTATCTGGGCGATCTCTCACGCTGGGTCGAGACCCTGACCCGGCCCAAGCGCATCCTGATCGTGGACGTGCCGATCCAGATGGATGACGGCAGCATCGCGCATTTCGAGGGCTACCGGGTGCAGCACAACACCTCGCGCGGGCCGGGCAAAGGCGGCGTGCGCTTTCACCAGGACGTGACGCTGTCCGAGGTGATGGCGCTGTCGGCCTGGATGTCGATCAAGAACGCGGCGGTCAACGTGCCGTTTGGCGGCGCCAAGGGCGGCATCCGGGTCGATCCGCGCCAGCTCTCGCGCGGCGAGCTCGAACGGGTGACACGGCGCTACACTAGCGAGATCGGCCTGATCATCGGCCCGACCAAGGACATCCCGGCGCCCGATGTCAACACCAACGAGCAGGTGATGGCCTGGATGATGGACACCTACTCGATGAACGTGGGCGAGAACGCGACCGGCGTCGTCACCGGCAAGCCGATCGACCTCGGCGGCTCGCTGGGCCGGCGCGAGGCGACCGGGCGCGGCGTGTTCACGGTCGGCCAGGAAGCGGCGGCGCGCATCTGCCTGGAACTCAAGGGCGCGCGCGTCGCGGTGCAGGGCTTCGGCAATGTCGGCGGCATCGCCGCGCGCTTGTTCGCCGAGGCGGGCGCGCGCGTGGTGGCGATCCAGGACCATGCCGGCACGGTCTACCAGGACGGCGGGCTGGATCTGATGGCCTTGCAGGCCCATGTCCAGCGGCAGGGCTCGGTACTGGAGTTTGCGGGCGCGCAGGCGGTCAGTCAGGACAGCTTCTGGGATGTCGACTGCGACATCCTGATCCCGGCGGCGCTCGAGCAGCAGATCACCGCGGCCAACGCGCACCGGATCCGGGCCCGGCTGGTGATCGAGGGCGCCAACGGCCCGACCACGCCTCAGGCCGACGACATCCTGCACGAGCGCGGCGTGCTGGTGCTGCCCGACGTGATCGCCAACGCCGGCGGCGTGACGGTCAGCTACTTTGAATGGGTGCAGGACTTCTCGAGCTTCTTCTGGAGCGAGGACGAGATCAACGCCCGCCTGATCCGGATCATGCGCGAGGCCTTCGCGGCCGTCTGGCAGGTGGCCGAACAGCACCGGGTCAGCCTGCGCACGGCGACCTTCATCATCGCCTGCCAGCGCATCCTGCGCGCGCGCGACCTGCGCGGCCTTTATCCCTGATCTAGTCCTGGGCCGGCGCTGACTGCCAGTCCAGCTTCCAGGCACCCGACAGCGTGTTCTGCAGCCAGAGCAGTCCGGTCAGCGTCTTGCTGTCGGTCAGCACGCCGTCGCGGCAGGCCGCCAGCAGCTCCTCGGGCGTGGCGGCCAGCACGTCGAGGAACTCGCCTGCGTCGAGCTCGCGCGGGCCCAGGCTGAGTCCGCGCGCGAACCAGATCTCGATGAACTCGTCGGCATAGGCCAGCACCGGATGCAGCACCCCGGCCCTGGCCCATTCGCGCGCGCTGTAGCCGGTCTCCTCGCGCAGTTCGCGCCGGGCACAGGCAAAGGTATCCTCGCCCGGGTCGATCTTGCCGGCCGGGAATTCGAGCAGGGCGCGCTGCAGCGGATAGCGGTACTGGCGCTCAAGCACCACCCGGCCGTCGTCGAGCAGCGGGATGACCATGACGGCGCCGGGGTGCTTGATGTATTCGCGCACCGCGCTCGACCCATCGGGCAGGCGCACGGTGTCGCGCAGCGCATGCAGGAAATGGCCCTGGAACACGGTGGCGCTGTCAACGCGGACCTCGCGCAGGTGGGCCGGTTGCAAGTCGGGCAGCAGGGGGTGGTTCATGTCAGTTCACGCAGATCGGTTGACAGGAGATGGGCGCGGAAACGACGAAGCCCCATGACGGGGCTGCGAACGGGGGGACTGGCGGGCACGAGGGCTCAATGCCGCACCAGATAGCGCCAGACGAAGCCCGGGAAGGCCAGCGTCAGGAACAGGGTGGCGGTGATGGCATAAAACTCCCAGCCCTGGGGGTAGATCTGGCCCAGCATCTGCTCGAGCGCCAGACCCAGGCCTCCGACCAGCAGGTAGAGCAGGACCAGTTCGAGCAGTCGCAGCGCCAGGCCCTTCTCGCCGGCGCGCACCGGCCAGCAGCCCAGCAGGCGCTGGCTCAGGAACGGCAAGTTGGCGGCTGCTAAGGCAGCCACGAGGACCAGCCAGACCGATGAAGTCTGGTTCATGCTCGATCCCCGCTCAGTGCCAGAGCGACAGGATGGCCTGATCGCACAGCATCATCAGGCCGCCGGGCATCAGGCCCAGGCCGAGCACCAGCGCACCGTTGAGCATCAGCACGAAACGCTGGTCGGGCGCGGCCTCGATCGCCGCCGTCTGCAGCGGAGCGTCGAAGTACATGACCTTGACCACGCGCAGGTAGTAGAAGGCGCCGATCAGCGACATCATGACCGCGAACACGGTCAGGCCGATGTAGACACCGCCACCGGCATTGAGCAGGGACTGCAGCACCGAGAACTTGGCGTAGAAGCCGACCAGGGGCGGCACGCCCGCCAGCGAGAACATGCAGGCGGTCATGACGCCGGCGAACAGCGGGTTGCGCTGGTTCAGGCCGGCCAGGTCGGAGATCTCCTCCGACTCGAAGCCATCGCGCGCCAGCAGCAGTATCACGCCGAAGGTCGCGAGCGTGGTCAGCACATAGGTGATCATGTAGAACATGGCCGAGCTGTAGGCCGCGTTCATATTGGTGCCGTCCTGGCCGACGACGCCCGAGACGAAGGACAGCAGCACGAAGCCCATCTGTGCGATGGTCGAGAAGGCCAGCATGCGCTTGAGGTTGGTCTGCGCGACGGCCGCCAGGTTGCCGATCAGCAGCGAGGCCACGGCCAGCACCATCAGCATCTGCTGCCAGTGCCAGACCAGCGGCAGCATGCCCTCGACCAGCAGGCGCATGACGATGGCGAAGGCGGCCAGCTTGGGCGCGCCACCGATCATCAGCGTGACGGCGGTCGGAGCGCCGTGGTAGACATCAGGCACCCACATGTGGAACGGCACGGCGCCGAGCTTGAAGGCCAGGCCGGAGACCACGAAGACCAGACCCAGCATCAGCACGGTCTTGTCGATCATGCCGCTGGAGATGGCTTCCTGCACGCTCGAGAGGTCGAGCGAGCCGGTGGCGCCGTAGACCAGCGACAGGCCGTAGAGCAGGAAACCGCTGGCCAGCGAGCCGAGCACGAAGTACTTCATGGCGGCTTCGGTCGAGCGCAGCTCGTCGCGACGCAGCGCGACCAGGGCGTAACCCGGCAGCGTCAGCAGTTCCAGGCCGAGGTAGAGGGTCAGGAAATGATGACCCGAGATCATCACGAACATGCCCAGCAGCGAGTAGAGCGACAGCGTGAACAGGTCGCCCGCGCGCAGCATGTCGCGCGCGCCGGCATAGGGCTGGCTGTAGACCAGGGTCACCAGCACCGCGACGGTGGCGAAGCCCTTGAGCAGCGACGCCATCTGGTCGACCACCATCATGTTGCTGAAGGCGTAGACGGTCTCGCCGCTGCCGGCCTGCACGAAATGCAGGGCCGCCACCACCGCGAGCGTCAGCAGCGTCAGGCGGTAGGTCGCGCCGCGCAGCGGAGTCTTGACCGCCAGATCGAACAGGGCGATCAGGCTGGTCATGCTCAGGAGCAGCAGCTCCGGCGCAACCGCCGCCCAGTTGTTACTGTCTATCATTATTGTGCTCTTTCGATACGTTGAGAGGGGTGGGCCTCAGGGCAGCTTGGAGACGGCCACATGCTTGAGCAGCTCGGCGACCGAAGCGTCCATTACGTCGGTGAAGGGCTTGGGATGAATGCCCATGTACAGCACCATCACGGCCAGCAGGGCCATGACCAGGAATTCACGGCCGTTGATGTCCTGCAGCGTCTTGACATCGTCGTTGGCGACCGGGCCCAGGTAGACGCGCTTGAACATCCAGAGCGAATAGGCGGCGCCGAAGATCAGCGCGCTGGAGGCGACCAGGCCGACCCAGAAGTTGGCCTTGATGGCGCCCAGGATCACCATCCACTCGCCGACGAAACCGGCCGTGCCCGGCAGGCCGCAGTTGGCCATCGTGAACAGCAGCGCGAAGGCGGCGAACTTGGGCATGGTGTTGACCACGCCGCCGTAGGAGGCGATCTCGCGCGAGTGGACACGGTCGTACAGCACGCCGATACCGAGGAACATCGCGGCCGAGACGAAGCCGTGCGCGATCATCTGCACGATGGCGCCCGAAACCGCCAAGTCGTTGAACAGGAAGAAGCCCAGCGAGACGAAGCCCATGTGGGCGACCGACGAATAGGCCACCAGCTTCTTCATGTCCTGCTGCACCATCGCGACCAGGCCGACATAGACCACGGCCACCAGCGACAGGCCGACCATCAGGCCCGACCAGTGATGCGCGGCGTCGGGCGTGATCGGCAGCGAGAAGCGCAGGAAGCCATAGGCGCCCAGTTTCAGCATGATCGCGGCCAGCACGGCGGAGCCGCCCGTCGGCGCCTCGACGTGAACGTCGGGCAGCCAGGTGTGGACCGGCCACATCGGAATCTTGACCGCGAAGGCGGCGAAGAAGGCGAAGAACAGCAGGGTCTGCGGCTGGGCGGCCAGCGGCAGCTTGTACCAGGTCGCGAGGTCGAAGCTGCCACCCGAGACGTTGTAGAGGTAGATCAGCGCCACCAGCATCAGCAGCGAGCCGAGCAGGGTGTAGAGGAAGAACTTGAACGCGGCGTAGATCTTGTTCGGGCCGCCCCAGATGCCGATGATCAGGTACATCGGGATCAGGGTGGCTTCGAAGAAGATGTAGAACAGCATCGCATCCTGCGCGCTGAAGACACCGATCATCAGGCCCGACAGGATCAGGAAGGCGCCCATGTACTGGTTCACGCGCTCCTGGATCACTTCCCAGCTGGCCAGCACCACGATCACGTTGATGAAGGCGGTCAGCAGCACCAGCCACAGCGAGATGCCGTCCAGGCCGAGGTGGTAGTGCACGTTGAAGGCGGGCACCCAGAGCACCCGTTCGACGAACTGCATCGCGGCGGAACCGGTCTCGAAGCCGGTGTAGAGCGGTATCGTCACGGCCAGGCCGGCGACGGAACCGAGCAGCGCGAGCCAGCGCACCGCGCCCGCTTCACGCTTGTCGCCACCCATGGCGAGTAGAAGGACACCAAACAGGACTGGCGTCCAGATCGCAAGGCTCAGCAAACCCATCTTGTTCTTCTCCTTATTTGGCGAGCTGCACGAAATAGATCATGAAGGCCAGCACGCCTGCGATCATCCAGAACGCGTAGGTATACAGGTAACCGGTCTGGAAGCGGCGCACGAGGCCCGCGACCGCGCCGACGATCTTCCAGCTCAGGTTGACGACGGCGCCTTCGATGATGCCGCGGTCGCCGCCCTTCCAGAGACCCAGACCCAGGCCGCGCGCCGCCTTGGCCAGGATGTTCTCGTTGATCCAGTCCATGAAGTACTTGTTCTCCAGGATCACGATCAGCGGACGCAGGACGCGGGCGAAGAAGGCGGGCACGGCCGGGTTGATCAGATACATGTACCAGGCCGAGACGGCACCGGCCAGTGCGAGCCAGAACGGCGCCGTGGTCAAGGCGTGCTCGGCCATCGCCAGCGGACCGTGGAACTCCTCGGCCAGCATTTCCAGCGCGGGGTGGGCATGCAGGTTGATCGTGATGGCGTCCTTCAGGAAGTCGCCGAACAGCATCGGCTCGATCGTGAAGTAGCCGATCAGCACCGACGGAATCGCCAGCAGCATCAGCGGCACGGTCACGACCCAGGGCGACTCGTGCGGCTTGCCGTCGCCATGATGACCATGGTCGTCATGCGCCGCGTGGTCGTCATGGTGGTCGTCGTGATGACCATGGTGCGCGTCCGGGTTCTGGTCGTAGCGCTCCTGGCCATGGAAGACCAGGAAGTAGAGGCGGAACGAGTAGAACGAGGTCACGAACACGCCCGCGAGCACCGCGAAGTGGGCGAAACCGGCGGCCGGCAGGTGGCTGAAGTGCACCGCCTCGATGATGCTGTCCTTCGAGTAGAAGCCCGAGAACAGCGGGGTGCCGATCAAGGCCAGCGTGCCCAGCAGCGAGGTGATCCAGGTCACCGGCATGTACTTGCGCACACCACCCATCCAGCGGATGTCCTGGTTGTGGTGCATGCCCATGATCACGGAGCCGGCCGCGAGGAACAGCAGGGCCTTGAAAAAGGCGTGGGTC